>NZ_JAYGIC010000029.1:0-20439 GCF_034931105.1 Synechococcus sp. CCY9201
GCGGCAACGATAGTTGGAGGGTAGCCTCCTGCGAAAATAGCTCGATGCCAGGTCAAACTTTGCTCCACGACGACGCCTCCGATGGCAGCCTGATGGCTGCGATCGGGGGCGTTTTCGTGTGCCTGGGTTGTGGACTCCGCCTGGACGCTTGATTGCCTTGGTTGCCCGAGGGCAGCGGTTGGTTTTTCCGGTTTCTCTCCTGGCAACGATGGGCCACGGAGCGCCCCTGAAGGCGGCAGAATGTTTCCAGCTTGTTACGTTCCTCTCATGATTCTCGGGGAGCTGTTCCTGGAGGCCCTCGCCAGTGGCGTGATCACGCCGTCAGAGTTGTCGTGGGTCACCGCGCGGCAGAGCACCTTCTCTCGTGTAGAGGAAGCCACCGCTCTACGACTGGGTCGTCTGCTCGATGACGGCACCATTCAGTTGGGCTGCCGTCTGCCCCAGTTCAAGCTGCACCACGACAGCATCCGGGAAGACTGGATCGAACCCCTCGGCCGCCGGCGGGGGCGTTCGACCCTGGAGGACGCTGCTGTGTTGTCGCTGGCTTGACCAGGCTCAACCTGGGCTTGCAGACCCGTCAGGATCGTCGTCTGGCTCGTCTAGGGCATCCTCCAGACTGGTTTCCAGCGTGGTGAGCAGCAGGACCAGAGCTTCATGCTCTGGCAGATCCTGGCTGCTCACCTGGGCCAGCCAGGATTGGCACAGTCGTTCAATGCGGTTGAACAAGCCGCTGCTGCCTCGGAGGGATTCCATCACCCGTTCGGTGGTGGCGTCGTCAATGTCGGGCGGAAAGCCGAGCACCACGTAGCGCCGCCCGTCGTTGCCGATGTAGGTGAGACGGCCCTCCTCGTCGAGCATCGGGGCGGCGTGGGGCGTCACTGGTTTCTCCTCCATCACTCCCCCTGGCTCCCTGCTACTGGCTAGCTCGGTCAGACGCACCTGCCAAGCGTTGATCAGGCCTGCTGATCGCTGAGCTGGCTGGCCTGGCCACTGGTGGGAGGGTTGATTGCGGGCGGTAGGTTCTGGATCCGTGCCCATCCCCTTGCCCATGCGTGTCGCCACCGAAGACCGCAGGCCGGATCTCACCAGTCGTCTGGTGGGCCAGGCCCTGGCTGTGAAGCCCCTCTGGGCTCTGGCCAAGGGGCAGGCGCGGCGGATGATGATCCAGCGGGCCGAGCGCCTCGGCATCCCCTGGCGGGAAACCGTGGCTGAGTTGAGCCAGCAGGACTGGCAGCCGCTGTGGCAGTCGATCCAGCGCGACGATCTCGCCTACCCCGCCAACTACACCGCCTCGTTTCACGGCTACGACGCCGGCCACCTCTGCTGGGAGGCGGCCTACGAGTTCGAGGTGGCCTCCAATGCCGTGCACTCCAGCCTCTATCCAGAGGCCGGGCCCGCCAGTGATCAGGCGTTGAGAGAGGGCTATCACGCCGTCCTGCTGAGCCAGCTCCCCCAGCCGCCGGCCCGCATCCTCGATCTGCATGCCACCGTCGGGTTGAGCAGCTTCGCTCTGGAGCAGGCGTTTCCGGCGGCAGAAGTGACTGGCCTCGACTTCTCGCCCCACTACCTCAGCCTGGCCGCCTACAACGCCGCCCGACGCGGCTCCAAGGTGACCCGCTGGATCCATGCCCTGCCGGAAGCCACCGGGCTGGCGGATCGCAGCGCCGATTTGGTCTCGGCCTTTCTGCTGTTCCACGAGATGCCGCAGGGCGCCACGCGGCGAATCTTCCGGGAAGTACGTCGGCTGCTGGAGCCCGGTGGCAGCTTCGCGCTGATGGACATGAATCCCGCCAGCGGCGCCTACCAGACCATGCCGGCTTTCGTGATGACCTTGCTCAAGAGCACCGAGCCCTACATGGACGCCTATTTCGCGCTCGACCTGGAGCAGGAACTGCGTGAGGCTGGTTTTGATGAGGTCGTCAGCTCCGTCTGCTCGCCGCGCCACCGGGCCATGATCGCGCGGGTGGCCGCTTGAGAGTACTGGCTCAGACGTCGTCGCTCAGGGCCACCAGTTCGCGCAGCTGTCCCACCTCCAGGCCGCCGAGCCAGTCTTCGCCGGAGCCCACGATCTCCTCGGCCATTTTTGATTTCTCGCGGATCATGCGGTCGATCTTTTCCTCCACCGAGCCGCTGGTGATGAACTTGTGCACCAGCACCCGATTCTGCTGTCCGATGCGGTAGGCGCGGTCTGTGGCCTGGTTCTCCACGGCGGGATTCCACCAGCGATCAATATGAAACACGTGGCTGGCGCGGGTGAGGTTGAGCCCCACGCCGCCAGCCTTGAGGGAGAGCAGGAACAGCTGCGGTCCGCGGGGATCCTCCTGGAAGCGATCCACCATCGCCTGGCGCTCCGCCTTGCTGGTGTTGCCATAGAGGAAGGGCACATCCTGGCGCCACTTCCGCTCCAGATGGGCCTGCAGCAGATGACCCCATTCGGCGAACTGGGTGAACAGCAGAGCGCGGTCGCCGGCTTCGATCACCTCCTCGAGAATCTCCTCCAGCCGTTGCACCTTGCCGCTGCGGCTGGCGAACTGACCGTCGACCCCCTCTTCCTTGAGGGCCAGGGCGGGGTGGTTGCAGATCTGCTTCAAGCGGGTGAGCAGGGCAAGCACCTGGCCGTGCTTCTGGCCCAGGGGGGCGCGGGCGATCGCCTCGAGGCTGTCGTCCACCGTTTTGCGGTAAAGCTTCGCCTGCTCGCTGCTCAGCCCCACCCATTCGTTCAGCTCCACCTTCTCCGGCAGGTCCGAAATGATCGACTTGTCGGTCTTGAGGCGCCGCAGGATGAATGGCCCCACGCGTGCCTTCAGGTCCCGCAGGGAGGCCATGTCGCCATAACGCTCGATCGGCAGCCGGTAGCGCTGGCGGAAGAAGGCCTCCTCCCCCAGCACCAGGGGGTTGAGAAAATCCATCAGGGCCCAGAGCTCGCTGACGCGGTTTTCCACCGGAGTGCCGGTGAGGGCGATGCGGAAGCGACCCATCTTGCCCGGACGGGCCAGATCGCGGGCCGCCTGGCTCTGTTTGGCGTTTGGATTCTTGATCGCCTGGGCCTCATCGATCACCATGCCCTGCCAGTCGAGGGTCTCCAGCAGCTCGCTGTCGCGTTGCAGCAGCCCATAGCTGGTGAGCACCAGATCGACGCCTTGCAGGGCCTTCTTCAGGGCCGCTGGGCTGGAGGGGCGGCGCGGGCCGTAGTGCTCCCGCACCTCCAGTTCCGGGGTGAAGGCGGCGGCCTCCCGTTTCCAGTTGGTCAGCACCGAGGTGGGTGCCACCAGCAGCACGGGCCGCTTCAGCTCCTGCTCCGCCTTGAGGTGCTGCAGGAAGGCCAGCAGCTGGATGGTCTTGCCCAGACCCATGTCGTCCGCCAGGCAGGCGCCCTGATCGAAGCGATGCAGGAAGGCGAGCCAGCCCAGGCCCCGTTCCTGGTAAGGCCGCAGCTGACCGGCGAAGCCCTCCGGCGCCGGCAGCGGGTCCGGCGCCTTCTGCTGGTGGTACTGCTCCAGCACCGCCTTCAGCCGTGGGCCCGGCTCGAAGCGGTGCACCGGCAGCCGCATCAGCGTGTCGCCATCCGTGGCGGTGAGGCGCAGGGCGTCGTCGAGGCTGAGGGCCGGATCCGCGGCGCAGAAGCGTTCGGCATTCCTGAGGTCGCTGGGGCGCAGTTCGATCCAGGCGCCCTTGTGCTGCACCAGCGGGCTGCGCTTGGCCGTGAGGCGCTCCAGATCCCTCAGGCCGAGCGTGACACCGCCGATCATCAGCTCCCACTTCCAGTCGAGCCCCTCGCCGAGGGTGAAGCCCCGCGATTTGCCGGGCAGCTCCGCCTCGATCGAGAGACCCAGCCGGCTGGCGAGGCCGCCGCTGAGGCTGGCCGGCAGTACCACCCCCACCCCCACGTCCCGCAGGCGGTCGGCGGCGGTGCGCACCAGCACGAAGGCTTCCGCCGGGGTGAGCTGCATCGTTTCGGGGGTGGCCTCATCCAGACCCCGTTCGATCGGATCGAACACCTGCAGGGCGCGGCCCAGGCCCTCCAGCAGCAGCTCGCCGGGTTGTGGCACCGGGATCTCGCCCAGCTGCAGGGGCCGGTCGCCAGCGGCCCAGACCGCGCCGGCCGGCAAGCGGAGGCTTGGGTCCACTTCCGCCTGCAGGGAGAAGCGCAGTTCCCAGAGCTCCTCTCCCTCCGCCGGGGTGAACAGTTCCAGGCAGGCCCGGGCCGGTGCCACCTGGCCGGCCACGGCTTCGCGCCAGTGGTGGGTGGCCACCTCGAGGCGCTCGATGGCTTCGCCGTCGAGGTCCACGGCGCCGCTGCCCGGGCCCAGGGCCTTCTGCCAGGCCAGCAGCAGCGGATCCAGCCCGTCGCTGGCGGGGGTGAAGCCGCTGCGCAGCTGCCCATCGAGCAGGGCCTCCAGCAGGCTGGCCACCCGCAGGCGCCCACTGCCGGGCCGGCGACAGGCCAGGGCCGTGTCCGCCATGGCACAGGTGGCCACCTGCGGCAGACGGCTGGCCAGTTCCTCGAGGCGGCGCCGGTCGTCCTCGCGGTTGAGCAGGGGCAGCCAGCGCGCCATGTCGCCCTCCACCTGGGGCAGCCAGCGGCCACGGGCGATCAGGCTGAGCGACCAGCGCTGCAGGTGGCTCCACCAGCGCAGTTCATCGGCCATTTCGGGATGCTGGCCCGACAGCGGCAGGGCACTGAGCCACTCGGCGGCGGCGGTGGCATCGAGGGCCAGACCCTCCACCTGCCAGGGCCACCACTCCACCTGCTTCGGAATCGGTTCGCCGGCTTGCAGCGGCAGCCCGCTCCAGCCCTCCTCCTCGCTCTTGCGGCGGCCCCGGGCCGCCTGGCGCCGGCTCGGCAAGGTGAGGGTGGCGCTGGCCGGACGGACCGCCTCAGACCAGAAGTCGTTGTCCTGCAGCCAGGTGGCCAGGTCGTCCCAGTTGAGGGTGAGCGGGTGTTCGGGGGCTTCAGCGGCGGGTTGGACAGCCTTGGCCACGCGCCAGGTATCGGCCCAGAGCAGCAGCCGTCCCCGGGTCGGAACTCCCGCGGGTACGGGTGATCCCTCCAGGGGAAACAGCCAGGTGGCGTGCAGCAGGCTCATGGCAGGGAGAGACGGCCGTGCCGCAGATCAGGGCCGCAGGGCGGGCAGGAGACGTTGGAGTCCGCGCAGCAGCAGGGCACTGCCCACCAGTGGCAGCCAGAGCGGCAACCACCCACGGATCACCTCCATCATCATCGATGGCAGTACGGCCCCCAGTTGCCCCTGAGTGGCGGCTGCGATCGCCTCCGGCAGGGAATGGCTCAGCGGCAGGGCGGCGCCCAGGCTGCGGATGCCGCACACCGCCCCCACCAGGCCGGCCTGCAGGTGGGAGTCGTCGGGATCGACCCGCTGCAGATGGAAGGCGAGCAGGCCATAGAAGAAGCCGCAGCCCGCCGATCGCAGGGCCGGCTCCAGGCCGAGCGGCAGCCCCAGCACAGCGGCGCAGCCGGCCGCCAGCAGGGCCCAGCTGAGCGACTGCAGCCGCAGCTGTGAACGACTGCCAGAGGTGGCCAGGGACAACGGCAAGGAAGCGATGACCTGCGCTGGGCGATCATGCCTTGTTCAGCGTTCCTTCGCATCGCAGGGCCATGGCCGCCGCCTCCGACCGTTCCGCTGCCAGCGGATCCTCCACCGGACGGCCCCGCAGCGGCGCAGAGATCCGGGCGGCCTTTCTGGACTTCTACGAGCAGCGCGGGCATCAGCGCACGGCCAGCGCCTCGCTGATTCCAGACGATCCCACGGTGCTGCTCACCATCGCCGGCATGCTGCCGTTCAAGCCGGTGTTTCTCGGCCAGGTGGAACGGCCGGCTCCACGGGCCACCAGCAGCCAGAAGTGCATCCGCACCAACGACATCGAGAACGTGGGCCGCACGGCGCGGCACCACACCTTCTTCGAGATGCTTGGCAACTTCTCCTTCGGCGATTACTTCAAGCCGGAGGCGATCCAGTGGGCCTGGGAGCTCTCCACCCAGGTGTTCGGTCTCTCGCCGCGGAACCTGGTGGTGAGCGTCTTCCGCGACGACGACGAAGCCGAGGCGATCTGGCGCGACGTGGTGGGGGTGAACCCGAAGCGGATCATCCGCATGGATGAGGCCGACAACTTCTGGGCCTCCGGCCCCACCGGCCCCTGCGGCCCCTGCTCGGAGATCTACTACGACTTCAAGCCTGAACTGGGTGACGACGGCATCGACCTCGAAGACGACAGCCGCTTCATCGAGTTCTACAACCTGGTGTTCATGCAGTACAACCGCGACGCGGAGGGCAGCCTCACGCCGCTGGCCAACCGCAGCATCGACACCGGCCTGGGCCTCGAACGCATGGCCCAGATCCTGCAGGGGGTTGCCAATAACTACGAAACCGACCTCATCTATCCCCTGATCGAGACGGCCGCCGGCCTGGCCGGGGTCGATTACCGCGCCCTAGACACGAAGGGCCAGACGAGCCTGAAGGTGATCGGCGACCACAGCCGTGCCATCACCCAGTTGATCGGTGATGGCGTCACCGCCAGCAACCTGGGCCGCGGCTACATCCTGCGGCGGTTGCTGCGCCGCGTGGTGCGCCATGGCCGGCTGGTGGGCATCGATCAGCCGTTTCTGGCCCGCATGGGGGAGGCGTCGATCGCCCTGATGGAGACGGCCTACCCCCAGCTGCAGGAGCGGCGCCAGGTGATCCTGGCTGAACTGGCCCGCGAGGAGGCCCGCTTTCTGGAAACCCTGGAGCGGGGCGAGAAGCTGCTGGCCGAGGTGCTCGCCGCCAGGCCCAAGCAGATCAATGGCGAGCAGGCCTTCGAGCTCTACGACACCTACGGCTTCCCCCTGGAACTCACCGAGGAGATCGCCGAGGAGCACGGGATCACGGTGGATCTGGCCGGCTTCGAGGCGGCGATGGAGCAGCAGCGCCAGCGGGCCAAGGCCGCGGCGGTGAGCCTGGATCTCACCCTGCAGGGTGCCATTGAGCAGATGGCGGCGGAGCTGGAGGCCACGGCCTTCCAGGGCTATGAGGCCCTGGAGCACCCCAGCTGCGTGCTGGCCCTGGTGGTGAACGGCGAGCCGGCCGAGCGGGCCGTGGCGGGCGACAGCGTGCAGCTGGTGCTCGACACCACGCCGTTTTATGGCGAGGGCGGCGGCCAGGTGGGCGACCGCGGCCTGCTCCTGGGCGGCGGTGCCGATGGGGCGGGCCTGATCGTGCAGATCGATGGGGTGTCGCGCAACCGCAGCGTGTTCGTGCATCAGGGCCGCATCGAGCGGGGCAGCCTGGCGATCGGCGATCTGGTGACGGCCCAGGTGGATCGCGCCTGCCGCCGCCGAGCCCAGGCGAACCACACCGCCACCCATCTGCTGCAGGCGGCCCTCAAACAGGTGGTCGATCCCGGCATTGCCCAGGCCGGTTCCCTGGTCGACTTCGATCGGCTGCGCTTCGATTTTCACTGCCCGCGGGCGGTGACCTCCGCGGAGCTGGAGCAGATCGAGGCGCTGATCAACGGCTGGATCGCCGATGCCCACACTCTCGAGGTGCAGGAGATGGACATCGAGAGGGCCAGGGCCGCCGGTGCCGTGGCGATGTTCGGGGAGAAGTACGCCGCTGTGGTGCGGGTGGTGGATGTGCCCGGTGTGTCGATGGAGCTGTGCGGTGGCACCCATGTGGCCAACACCGCCGAGATCGGCCTGTTCAAGATCGTGGCCGAGTCCGGGGTGGCGGCCGGCATTCGCCGCATCGAGGCGGTGGCGGGGCCGGCGGTGCTGGCCTACCTGCAGGAGCGGGAGGCGGTGGTGAAGGCCCTGGGGGATCGCTTCAAAGCCCAGCCCGGCGAGATCGTCGAGCGGGTCAGTGCCCTGCAGGAGGAGCTGAAGGGCGTGACCAAGGCCCTGGCGGCTGCACGCCAGGAGCTGGCCCTGGCGAAATCAGCGGCGCTGGCGGGGCAGGCGGTGGCGGTTGGGGTGGCCCGCGACGGCCACCCCTTCCAGCTGCTGGTGGCGCGCCTGGATGGCGTGGAAGGAGGGGGTCTGCAGAGCTCTGCCCAACAGCTTGCGGATCACCTGGGCCCGGGTGCTGCCGTTGTGCTGGGGGGGCTGCCCGATCCGTCCGATTTGGGCAAGGTGGTTCTGGTGGCAGCTTTTGGCCCGGCGGTGATCGCCCAGGGGCAGCAGGCCGGCAGGTTCATCGGTGGCGTGGCCAGGCGCTGCGGCGGAGGTGGCGGGGGCCGGCCGAACCTGGCCCAGGCAGGCGGTCGGGATGGATCGGCCCTGGAGGAGGCTTTGGCGGCAGCCAGGCAGGAACTGGGCCGTGCCCTGGAGGGGTGAGTGCTGACTCAGGGGGGGACCTAGCCTCCTGATACCCCTGTGGTGCCCACCGATGCGTTTCGTCTGGACTCCCGTGGCGACCATGGCGCTGCTCATGATCAGTGCCTCAGCCGCCTTGGCTGCACCGGCAGCGGCCCTGCTCAAGGAACTGAAGCTGCCGCTTCCCAAGCCAGCTCCTTCCCTGTTCGCGGCCAACGCGATCGGCCAGACCAGCCTCAACACGCAGCTGGGTGGGGCGCCTGAGCAGCTGCTGGCCAAAGTGAAGGCCGCGTTGACCCAGCAGGGCTACACCGAACGCACGATCAACACCGTGAGCGGTGCCTGGGGCTTCAACCTGGTGATGGATCCGCCCAGCGGCACCAAGGTTGATGGAACCCCCGACGGCAAAGCAGCCGCTCTGGTGCTGCAGTCCACCGCGATCGGTCCGGGCAAGCTGAATCTCAACGTGCGTTTTGAGGGGCTGTAAAGCCTCAAGCCAGGACGGCTTCCAGACCTGGGGGGCTCACAGAGAAAGGGCATCCGGAGGATGCTGAGCCACCGCAGACCACTGTGACCCCTCGAACAGACAGCCTTGTCTGTGTGGAGCACCCCTCAATCGCGCTGCCAACGGGCGCGCATCGGGGCGCCGGCCTCCGGGTAGGGCGCGTCCAGTGCTCCCGAGAAGGCATGCACCAGGGCCTCCGCCACCCCATGGGTGGCGTGGATGCCGGTGAAGCGCAGCAGCACTTCACCACTGGCCGGATCGCCGCTGGTGTCGATCAGGCGCTCCAGCGGATGCTCCTGGCGGATGTGCAGCTCGGTGTTGTTGACCAGCCGCATCACCTCCTCGGCGTGCGCCGCCAGGAAGCCGCCTGAGAGACTGAGTTCACCTCCTGGCGCCTGATCCCTGATGCGCTCGCAGGCCGGGCAACGGTGGGTGGCAGCACCGGGCTGGGGTGCGTCCCAGCTCCAGCGACCGTCGTGATAGCTGGCCTGGCAATCCGGACAGGTGCTGGGTTCGGACGGCTTGTGGCGCTGTAGGTAGGGATCGCTGGTGTGCCCGCTCTCCATCCCGTCATGGCGAGCCGCATGGCTGGATGGTGCATTGGGGGTGTTCGTGTGCATGAATCCAGACCTCACTGTTCCTGCTGTAGCCACGCGCACCGGCACTGTCAGGACGTGGTGCCGCAGGGCTGCAGGGCTGCAGGGCTCAGAAGCCTGAGCCGGGGGTCTGTAGGAAGGCCAGTTCCTCAGCGGTGCACACCCGGCCGAGAATGGCATTGCGGTGCGGGAAACGACCGAAGCGGGCGATCACGTCGCGGTGGCGGGCGGCGAAGGCGGTGGTGCGGGGATCGGTGAACCGCTCGAAGAGGGGGATCGCCGCGTCCTGGATGGCCAGGTCTTCGCTGTGCATCCGCGGCATCAGCCAGAACTGGCGTCGGGCCTGATCGGCTTCGGCTTCGATCCAGCCACGTTCCATCGCCGCCAGGCTGAGGGCGAGGGCCTGGGCATCCCCCGCAAAGGCCATGGCGGTGTCGCGCCAGATCTGACGGGGGAACTGATCCAGCAGCAGCGCCAGGGCCAGGCCGCTTGAGGGAGCCTCCCCCCAGGAGGTCAGCTCAGCGGCGACGGCCTGACGGGTCAGGACGATGAAACGATCCCGCAGCCGCCGATCGAAGGCAGGATCCTTGCTGAACCACTGGCGCGGCTCGGTCTCCTCAAACCAGACGTGCAGAACGTCGTCGCTGGATTTGGGAGCGGCATCAGGCAAGGGGGTCAGCAGCAGGGGACAGGCCGATGGCCGAGGCCCCGGATGGCGTGGCGAACGGCCTGGGGGTCGGCCTCGGGGCGGCGGATGCGGGCGCGATAGGCCACGTGGATGGGGCCCAGGTGCTCAATCAGGGCCTCGCGGGCCTCATGGTGCAGTTCTTCGAGGGAGGGGGCGGTGATGGTGATGGGCTGATGTTCGGCCCTGGCCTCCAGGTGGCCTGGTCGCTCGCTGATCACGCGAAACACGATCTCGCGCATGACGGGGATATCTCTGTTTTCCAACTCCATCCTTGGACCGATCACCGTTTTCTGCGGGTGCCCGGCGATACGGGGATCCGTCCTGCGCCACTGGGTGAACCAGACCCCACACACCGGAAGGCGTAGCCGTCATTGACGAAGCCGTTCACCTGGCCCCTTCCATCCGTCTGAAGCGGTACCTCGATCGGCGCGGAGATCACTTCAGGCCCGAGCAGCCGGAATGTGTCGCGATTCCAGGCGGTCTACGGGGCGCCAGAGCCAGCCGCGCCCGGCCGCGTGCCTTCTAGGGTCGCGGCCATGGGCCCGGTGCAGATCGTCTGGTTCAAGCGGGACCTGCGGGTGGTGGACCACCAGCCGCTGTTGCAGGCCAGTCGGCTTGGGCCCGTGCTGCCCCTGGTGGTGGTGGAGCCCGAGCTGTGGCAGCAGCCCGATGCTTCGGCTCGGCAGTGGGCCTTCTGCTCCGAGAGCCTGGAGGACCTTCGGCGGGCCCTGGCGGGGCTCGGCCAGCCGCTTGTGGTGCGGACCGGCAGGGTGGAGGCGGTACTGGAGCGAGCCCGGCGGCACTTCGGCGTCGCGGGCCTCTGGAGCCATGAGGAAACCGGCAACGGCTGGACCTACGACCGCGACAGGCGTGTGGCCCTCTGGGCGCGCCACCATGGCATCACCTGGACCGAGAGTCCCCAGACCGGGGTGATCCGTCGCCTGCGCAGCCGCAACGGCTGGGCGCGCCGCTGGGAGGAGCGCATGGCCGGCTTGCTCAGCCCTGCACCGGAGGCACTGCAGCCCCTGGGCGATCTCGACCCCGGCCCGATTCCCTCGGCCTCCGATCTGGGACTGGCACCCGATCCCTGCCCAGGCCGGCAGCTTGGAGGCCGGCAGGAGGGGCTGGTCGTTCTCGAGAGCTTCCTGAGCGAGCGCGGCGCCCGTTATCACCGCGAGCTCTCCAGCCCGCGCACGGCCTTCCGCAGCTGCTCCCGGCTCTCCCCCCATCTGGCCTGGGGCACTGTGTCGCTGCGGGAGGTGGTGCAGGCGAACCGCCGATATCCGGGCCGGCGGCTGGGCTTCGAGGAGCGGCTGCACTGGCACTGCCACTTCATCCAGAAGCTGGAAAGCCAGCCGGATCTTGAGTTCTGCGAGCTCCATCCGCTCACCGCCGGTCTGCGCAGCAGCGATCCCGAGCGCCTGGAGGCCTGGGCTGAAGGGCGCACCGGCTTGCCGTTCGTGGATGCCTGCATGCGGGCCCTGATCGCCACCGGCTGGATCAACTTCCGCATGCGGGCGATGCTGATGTCGGTGGCCAGCTATCACCTCTGGTTGCCCTGGCGCGAGAGTGGGATGCGGCTGGCGCGCCTGTTCGTCGACTACGAACCGGGCATTCACTGGAGCCAGTGTCAGATGCAGTCGGGTACCACGGGCATCAACACGATCCGGATCTACAACCCGATCAAGCAGGGTCAGGACCATGACCCCAACGGCGACTTCATCTGCCAGTGGGTACCGGAACTGGATCGGGTGCCGCCGGTGCATCGGCATCAGCCGTGGACGATGGCGGCCACCACCCAGCTGCGCGTCGGCTGTGTGCTGGGCGTGGATTACCCGCTGCCGATCGTGGACCCCGCCGTCGCTGCTCGGGAGGCTCGCGAGAGACTCTGGGCCCTGCGTCAGGAGCAGGGCTTTGCGGAACTTGCCGATGCGGTCCAGCACCGGCATGGCTCCCGCCGCTCCGGCCTGGCAGCCAGCGGCGGGCGGCGGGGTGGTGGCTCGTCGCGCCAGCCATCCACCGATCAGCAACTGCGCCTGAACCTGGATCCTGAAGGCTGCGGCTGATCGGGCGATGGCGATGGCTCCGATGACCAGAGAGATGCTGGGGAGCGCCAGATCAGCCAGGGAGCCCAGGAGCAGAGCCAGCGCGATGCCGACGCCGATTCCGCCGCCCAGGTAGGCGAGCAGCAGCAGGCAGCACACAATCGAGGCCTGGGCCAGCCTACGCAGGACCCTATTGAGCCCGCCGCCGCGAATGCGGCGAGGACCAGGGGAAGGATCGCCAAAGACCCAACGCCGTCGCCTGTAGCGCCGAGGTGGCTGCGTTGCCAGGCCAGCAGGCCCAGCAGTGCTGCCAATGCCACAGAGCCGAAGCGGAGTCCGGGCAGGCGCAGGGAGTAACCGATTGGCAGCAGGGAGAGCCCCGGTCACGGAAGGGCCGAGCCAGCTGGATCCGGGTGCTGCTCCGGTCGTTGATGCCAGCGCAGTGATGTAAGCGCGGCGCGCTGATATCTGCTCGTTTCCGCTTCAGCGGAGGCTCCACGGCGTTGATGGGTTGTGATCACTATGCGGCATGCCGCAGGGTCTTGCGCATCCTGCTCTTCGGGGTGGTAGTGGCGGGCGGTCTGGCGACTGTTGTGATCCTGGGATCCACCACGCTGTGGGCGCTCCTGTACTGCAGCGTCAAGACGCCGCTTGACTGCCTCATCTCGCTCGTCGTTGTTCTGCTGCTCTGGGGAGCGGCAGCCGCTCTGGTCGGCTTCGCCCTGCTGAGAGCCAGGCGTCTCCGGGGCTGAGAGCCCTGCGGGCCTGCTGGGGCTCTTGCTGTCGCATCAAGAAGCCCGTTGCGGTTGTCCCTCCGGTGATCGGAATCTCCAGGAACGATTCTGTTGTCGCCACGACGGACCCAGGGCACTGCAGGCGTGCCGTGGTCAACGGCGTTTCCTTGAATTGGATCCAGTCTTTTCGACCTCAATCTCGGGTCCTGATCTGGTCGTGGTTTTTCACCGATCCCAGGATGTGATTGGTTCCAGCCGGCCCCCAGCTTTTCCGATCAACGATCGAGACAACGCGGTTCTGGCGCCTTTGAATCACTACAGCGGAGCACAGAGTGATGCCATCCCAGGCGCGATCAATCTCCATGGCGATGCCTCTGTCGCGATCTGATGTCGTCGCTTCAATGCAACCTTTGGCGCTGCTGCGCTGAAGCCCTGATCCAAGTGGAAGGGATGCAACATGATCCGTTGACCCCGAGAGCCACCCCTTGGACAGCGCGACCATCCATGCAAGGGTTGGCCTAGCTGCCTGGCCCCATGAACCTGCCTTCTCCCTTGCCTCGCTCGCTGGTGCTGGGCCTCGGCTTTCCTGTGGTCGTGCTGAACCTCTGGGTGTTCAGCTCGCTGTATCGCGCCTTCGAGGGAGTTGCCTCCACCTTCATCCTGGCGGGGGTGATCGCCCTGATTCTCAACCTCCCGGTGCGGTTGCTGCAAAGGCGCCTGGGCCTGCAGAGGGGCTGGGCGATTGGTGCGGTGTTCCTGCTGTTCATCGGTGGCGCGGTGCTGGCCAGCGCCACCGTGATCCCCTTGCTGTTGCTCCGCTTCATCGGGTTCACCCAGGCGTTACCGGAGTGGATCGATTCCAGCGTCGGCAAGTTGGTGCTGCTGAGCGGCAGGGCCAACGAGGCGGGCCTGCCGCTTGATGCCAGCGTGATCATTGAAGGCGTGGCCGCCAACGTGAAGGATCAGATCGAAAGTGTGCTGCTTGGAATTCCCGGCTTCGTCTCCGGATCGCTTGGCAGCTTCTTCAGCCTGTTTTTCCTGCTCGTGCTGACCATTTTCTTCCTGATCTATGGAGGTGAGCTGGTCCGGAACTGCCTGGTCTCCTGGTTGCCGGGTGACCGTGGCCTGCAGGTTCTCAGCGTGCTTCGGCGTAACTTCAACAGCTATATCTTCAACCAACTGGTGCTGGCCGTGGTGCTGGTCTGTGCGCTGACGCCAGCTTTGGTTGTGCTGCAGGCACCGTTCCCCATCCTTTCGGGTTGCGTCATCGGTCTGATGGGATTCATTCCGTTTGGCGCCATCCTTGGCATTCTGTTGGTCAGCGTCCTGTTTCTGTTCAAGAGCTTCTGGCTTGGTGTGAGAGTGTTCTCCGTGCTGATTCTGTTGGATCAGGTGATTGAGAACATCCTTCCGCCCCGGCTGCTGGGAAAGCTCACCGGCCTCAATCCGATCGTGATCCTCTTTTCGGTGATGGTGGGTGCCACCCTGGCGGATTTCTATGGTGTGATCACGGCTGTACCCATCGCGGCCACGATCAAGGCCTTGTTTCTGGCTCCCAGCTCGCTCCCTGCCACTGCTACTGCCTCCGCCGCCCTGCCGGGTGGTTGCACCACGGAAGAAGTCTGAAGCCAGGTGATGATTGTTCACCTGCCCCCTCTTTTCGGCGTCGATTGGACTCAGCTCTGCCAGGTCCAGCTCCAACCCTGGACGATGTAGTAAGTGCCAGCTGCCAACAGGATCAAGGCGCTGAATCGGGTGAGCCTTCCGCCATGGCTGAGCAGCCGCCTTGAGGCGGTCATCAGCCCAACCCAGAGGCTGGTGACGGCAATCACAGCGGTATAACCCAGGGCATAGCTCATCATCGTGATCACCGACAACAGGGTGGAGCCAGTGCTCGCCGCCGCGGCGAGCACTGAAAACAGCACTGGACTGGCGCAGGGGGAACTGACCAGGCCAAAGCCCATGCCCACCAGGAATGGGCCGCCGGCAGGGGGCAGTTCGGGCAGTCGGGGCAGGGTCAGCGGCAGCCACCCTCCCAGATTCAGGCCCATCAGCAGGATGATCAGTCCCACCCCCAGATGGACCGGACCGCGGTGGTCCACCACGACGGCTGAAGCGAAGGAGGCGATCAGTCCGAACAGGCTCAACACCGCGACGGTGCCGGCCACGAACCCCCCAACCCTGACGATGGCCTGGAGCCGGCTGCGCGGTCCGAGGGTGCCGATGTAACTGAGGTTCATCGGCAGCATCGCCAGCACACAGGGCGACACGCTCGCCAACAGCCCACCCCCAAAAGCGATGAACGGAAGAAGAACCGTGGGGCCTGCGGGGCTGGCCTCGAACCGCTCGGCATAGGTCTGTGACGCTGACAGGATCGCCAGATCCAGCTGGGTGCCGATCCCTGGGAGCCCGTGCACCATCGCCAGCACCACCAGTGGGGCCACTCCCAGGAGCAGCAGAACGGCCAGTCCTGTTCTTCGCACGGCCGAGCGGCTCAAGGTTTGATCATCGATTGAGTTTTCTTGATCGCTGCGCTGTAGGCGCTCGCGTCCGTGCTGGCTCGGAAGGTCTGCACCGTGGCGCCGGTGGCTGGGTTGATCACGGCCACCAAGGAGGTCTGGCTGCGGTTGGCCTCCAGGAAGGGACCAAGGCCAAGGGCACGGGCTCGCTCGCGCGATGCCTTCAACTTGGCGGCATCAGACACATCGAATCGCACGAAGGTGGCCTTGCCGGCCTTCTGCTTTTCCAGGGAACGCAAGGTCGGTTCGATCGTGCGACAGGCGGGGCACCAGCTGGCGTAGATGTCGACCACAACGGGTTTGCCCTGCAGGGACGGGGCGAGGGCGGCACCGGTTTTCTGGGCGACCCATGGGCTGGCACCCTGGGCTGGCGGTGCGACTGGAAGGAATCCAGACATGGGAATGGTCTGCCCACTCCCGAGCGTGAGCAGGAGAGCGGCGAGGGAAACTTGCATCGCGGCAGGAAGGGCGAATGGTTGGAGTACAAGCCAAGCGTCCAATTGGATTGCTTCGATCCGGCAACGCCGCTCAGATCTGTTCTGAGGCTTGTTGATCTACACCATCGCAACAGGCGACCGATGACCGGTGGATCCGGCTCGATTGATCACCTGTGCTGATTGCGGTGATCACAGCCTCCTGTGGGTTCCGATCGACTGCATCCACCCGAATGGTTCGATTCCCACCTAAAACAGCTGGCACCTCTTCCACACTTGATGGATCCCTTGCCCGCGCTGCTGATGGAAGTCGGTAGCCACCAGGTTGAAGTGGCCGAGACCCTGATCGGGGTTGGTCGGTTTCTCGTGATTTTCGTGGCGGCACGCGCCATGGCCGAGCTGATGGTGCGCCTGCAGCTCCCCACCATCCTCGGCGAACTGGTTGCCGGCGTGTTGATCGGTGTCTCCGGTCTGCATCTGGTGCTCCCGCCGGAGACGCAGGCCCAGCTCAGCGGTGCGGTGCTCGGTCTGGTCGGCTCCCTGGCCGATGTGTCCCCCGAAACGGTGACCTCGGTGTATCGCGAGACGTTCCCCAGCCTGCAGGCTGTGTCTCAGATCGGTCTCTACGCCCTCTTGTTTCTCACGGGGCTTGAAAGCGAACTCGATGAACTGGTGGCCGTGGGGGTGCAGGCCGGCACGGTGGCCCTCACCGGTGTGCTGTTGCCCTTTGCGCTCGGTACCGCGGGCCTCTACTACCTCTTCCATGTGCCTCTGATCCCGGCGGTGTTTGCCGGAGCCGCCATGACGGCCACCTCGATCGGCATCACAGCCAGTGTGTTTGGTGAGTTGCAGTGGCTCAAGCGCAAGGAGGGCCAGATCGTCATCGGCGCGGCCGTGCTGGACGACATCCTCGGCATCGTGATCCTGGCGGTGGTGGTGGCCCTGGCTGGTGGTGGTGCCTTCACCATCGGCCCGATTCTCAAGCTCTGTGCTGCGGCCCTGGTGTTCGTGGCGGCGGCCCTCTTCCTCAGCCGCACCGCTGCGCCGGTCTTCGACTGGGTCGTGGATCGCCTCAAGGCTCCCGGTGATGTGGCCGTGGCCAGCTTCGTGGTGCTCACCCTCAGCTGCTTTGCCGCCCAGGCGATCGGCCTGGAAGCCGCCCTCGGAGCCTTTGCTGCGGGTCTGATCCTCAGCGCCTCAAAGCACACCCACGACATCGACGCGGCCGTCAAACCTCTGGTGGCCCTGTTTGCCACCGTGTTCTTTGTGCTGATCGGCACCGGTATGGATCTGTCGGTGCTGAATCCGTTCGACCCAGCCAACCGTGAAGGGCTGATCGTGGCCGTCTTTCTGCTGGTGGTGGCCGTGGTGGGCAAGGTGGCGGCGGGCTGGAGCTACATCAGCAAAGAACCCAGCAACCGTCTGGTGGTGGGGCTCGGCATGATGCCCCGTGGCGAAGTTGGCCTGATCTTTCTGGGGCTCGGCACCCAGGCCGGCATCCTCACCCCAGCCCTGGAGGCTGCGATCCTGCTGATGGTGATCGGCACCACCTTCCTGGCACCGATCCTGCTGCGCCTGGTGATCGGTGCCAAGCCGGTGCCTGCCCCCCAGCCTTCCTGAGACCAACGATGGTGCCGGCCTCTCCCTATGCCGGGCGCAGGGTCTGCCTCACCACGCTCCATGGCAAGGAGCGGGTGCTGGCCAGGCCTGTGTTTCATGGGCTGGGGGCGGAACTGCTGGTCTGCGGCTGCGACACCGATCAGCTCGGTACCTTCAGCGGCGAGATCGAGCGTCCGGCCGATCCGGTAAGCACCTGTCGCCTCAAGGCCAAACTCGGGCTGGCCGCCACCGGGCTGCCACTGGGTTTGGCCAGTGAGGGCAGCTTCGGGCCCCATCCCGCCGTGCCTTTTCTGCCTGTGGGCCAGGAGGTGCTGGTGTTCGTTGATCTGGAACGTCAGCTCACCGTGGTGGAACGGCGCCTGGAGATGCGCACCACCTTTTCCAGCCGCACGGTGGGGCCGTCGGATCTCAACAGCACTGGCTTCAGCACCTGGTTGCAGCAGGTGCGTTTCCCCAGCCATGCCCTGATCGCTCGCCCAGCCCAGCACGACCCCAGCGGCCGCTGCATCAAGGCCATCCGCACCATCGCTGACCTGGAGGTCGCGTTGGCCCACTGCGCTGCAACGTCCTCCAATGGCGAGGTGCTGCTCGAAACCGATATGCGAGCCCATTGCAATCCCACCCGGATGGCAAGCATCCGCCGACTGGGCTTCCAACTGGTGCGACGGATCCGTCAGCTGTGTCCGGCTTGTGAATCACCGGGCTGGGGACGAACCGAGGCTGTGGCAGGCCTGCCGTGCCGTTGCTGCGGAACTGCCACGCCGCTGATGGCGCAGGAGCGCTGGGGCTGTTCGGCCTGTTGCCACAGCGAGCTGAAGCCCCGCCGGGATGGCAGGCGGGAGGCTGACCCGATGCATTGCCCCTGGTGTAACCCCTGACCCGCAACCAGGTCCGCTGGCCCGTTGCGGTTGCTCCTCAGGCGGCGGGAATCTCCAGGCGTTGATCACGCTGACTTATGGATGCAATCTGGAATCCTGCGGGTTTAAATCGACACATCTGCCAAGGCAAGACTTAAGGTTTGCGGATCTAATTCAGCCGTGATTTCCCCTGTGTCTATGGTGAGTATCTTCGGCAGTCGACATGTTTTCAGGGGGCGATGTCTCCCTCTCTCCTTTGTCTTCTGTCGGCCGATCTTCGCTTCTTGATGCGCTGACTGCCTCAGGCTTGCTGCTTCTGCTCCTCGCCGTATCCCGTGATGGCCTTCTCCATGTCACGTCGTTGTCTTCGCCTGAGCCTGCGGGCCGGGGAGAGGTTGCCCGCCAACCTTTGCTGGCGGATTGAGCAGGGTCATGTCTGGTTGGCCCGCTGGAGTGCGGGGCTTGACCCTCTCACCCTCGGGGTCTGGGGCCCCGGCGAGGTGGTGATCCCGGCGCTGATCGGCCTTTCCGGCCTCGAACTGCGCACGCTCTCGCCGGTTGTGGTCGAAGAGGAGGAGGCCTCCAGCGCGATGGAGCGCGAGTTTCTCGAAGAACAGTTGCGTCAGGCGGCCATCCTGTTGATGCTCAGCCGTGTGCGTCCTGCGGAAGCCCGGCTGCTGCAGTTGCTGGATTGGTTCGGCACGCGCTTCGGCACCATGACCAGCCAGGGGGTGACGCTCACGTTTGGCGAGAAGCTTCTCACGCATCAACAGCTGGCAGACATCGCCGGCATGACCAGAGTCACGGTGACCAAGGCGCTCACCAGCTTCCGCCAGGCTGGTCTGATTGCCTGTCAGGCCGGCGGATCGCTCCTGCTGCGGCTTCCTTGTTCTGAATTCCTGGATTAGAGCTGAACGGCAGGGGCATGGCGACGAGGACCATGCCCGGATCCACCATCAAGTGGCTGGAGTTTCCGGAGCAAGCTCTGCCGTATCTCCAGGATGGCCGCCTCCAGAGAGGATCCCAGCATCGATGGGCCCTGGGATCAGCGGATCGGAATCGCTGAATCGAGAGTGGTGGCAGCCGCCGGCCCCGACAGACTGAAACGGCAAGTCGGGCCCGCACCATCCACCCGCAGCATCCAAAGCTCCGCAGCATCCAATGATGGGAAGGTTCAACAGGCCATCACGGCGTCGCCGCCGCAGCGCCACCAGACCACGTTATGCCCCACCAGCAGGCAGGCCAGGACTGTCCTGGGGCGTCGTGGCCACGATCGCCCTGGTGCTGGTGTTCTTGCCAGTCCTGCTCTACACCCAGCATCAATCAGGCCATCAGCCCCTCAAGATGCGCAGGGAGCTCCGCAAGTTCTGAACACAGCATCAGCGCCACGCGCCCTCACTGAGTCCAGACGCATTGCTCCTATTCCCATCATCGGAGCCTGAGGGCGCTGCCGCCGCAGCTGGGGTCTCCGTTGTCTGCTTCCCGCAGGGTTGTGACCACCTCCGTCAGCAGCGCCTCGCCCTGGGCACGAGCCTCGACGGGCATCGAGAAACCCAGCACCACGGTCTCGCCGCTGGCCAGGGGCAGTGCGTAGATCTCCCCGAGCCGTGGCCGTGGGATGGAGGTGGTGAAGCTGTCACCGTCCACTGGGCTGCCCAGCAGCGTGCGGCGGATCGGACCACCGCCCGGACCCGCGGCCAGGAAGATGGAGCGCACGTAGGCGCGCAGTTCGCCCGGCGTCATGCCCGCCTTGGTGTCGGTGGCTTCGGGGCCGAATCGAACGGCGGTGATGCTGAACCGGTGGCGTTCGAAGGGCACGCCGGCGGGGAACCCGACGGCCAGGGCGTCGAGGCCAACCGGTTCCGGCGTTGAGAAGGGCTCGGCGGTGCGCCAGCAGAGGCCCTGCATCCTGGTGACATGGCCAGGAGTCAGCGCCAGGAGCCCCAGGCCCATGGCCAGCATGGAGGGCAGGCCCATCGACCCCGCAGCGGCTTGCGCGAGGCTAATGCTGCTCTCGCGCCCGGCCGTTTCACTGGATCCATGCCTCTTCCATCGGTTGAACCTGTCGATGTCGTGGTGGTGGGTGGCGGCCTCTCCGGCCTGGTGGCGGCCCGGGCCCTGCAGGCGGCGGGCCGC
>NZ_JAYGIC010000030.1:0-11931 GCF_034931105.1 Synechococcus sp. CCY9201
CAGCGTCAGCGCGGTAGGCGAGGGCCGCCGCCGCGGCCCGCCGGTTGTCCGAGGGGGGAGGCGGCGGACACCGGACGGTTGTTGGGGCTGCGGCGGCCCGGCGTTGAGAGGAACACCCGATCGCCGGCGCCGACGCCACCGAGCACCTCGGTGAGGCTGCCCACCGTGGCACCCACCCGCACCGATTGGAAGCGAGGCTTCCGATCGGGCCCCACCACATACACACCCATGCCCCCCTCCTGGCTGACGATGGCCGGGGTGGGCACCAGCAGGGCCTCCGGACGGCGGGCCACCAGAAACTGGGCGGTGAGGTTCATGCCGGAGCGCAGCTTCTTGGCGTCCTGCGGCGCCAGGGCGATCCGCACCTGGAAGCTGGTGACGTTCTGCTCCACCACCGCCTCCGGAGACACCAGCCGCACCGTGCCCCTGAACGTCTGGCCCGGGTAGGCATCCAGCTGCAGCTCCACTGGTTGGCCCTTGAAGATCGAGCCCACATCCACCTCCGCCACGTTGGCCATCCCCTCCAGTGCACTGGCCAACGCCAGGATCGAAGACGAGGTGGCCGAGGTGGTGGCGCTGGCGGAGGTGGTGGGTGTCACGAAGGCACCGACATCGGCGTATTTCTGGGTGATCACGCCTGAGAACGGCGCCCGGATCGATGTGTCATTCACCTGGGCCTGGATCGTGGCGAGGGCTCCGCGGGCCTGCTGGACCTGGGCGCGGCCGCTGTCGATGTCCTCCCGGCGGGGGCCGGCCTTGAGCAGATCCAGCTGGGCCTGCAGGGCATTGACCCGGGCCTCCGACGCCAGGAACTGGGAGCGGCTGCTGTCGAAGGCAACGCGGGCCACGGCACCCGACCCATAGAGCTCCTGGTTGCTGCGGTACGTGGAGCGCACGGCGATCAACTGGGCGGTGGCTTCCTGGAGGTTGCGCCGGCCCTCTTCGATCTCCAGGGGGCGGTTGCCGGCCAGCAGTCTGCGCAGGTTGGCCTCGCTGGTCGCCAGGTTGCCCTGGGCCTGGAGCAGAGGGCCCCGCAGATTGCTGTCATCCATGCGGGCCAAGAGCTGGCCCGCCACCACCCGATCCCCCTGATCCACCAGCAGTTGGCTGACGCGCCCGGGCTGCTTGGGGCTGATGTTCACAGGCGTGATCGGCCGGATCGATCCCGCCGCCGTCACCCGGATCGCAATCGCACGCTGCTGCACCGCGGCTGTCTGGGCGGCAAGCGCACGCTCCTCCTGCGAGCGCCGGTTCTGCTGCCACAGCAGCCAGCCGCCACCGGCTAATCCAACCGCCAACAGGGCGATCAGGGGCAGCCGCATGCTGAGCCCATGGCGGCCTGGCGTGAGGGTCGGTGGACCCAAGGGAAGGGAGAGCGGAGGGTCTGCGTCCACCACCCTCCTTAGCCAGGGTGACCAGACTGTGACCCAGGATCCCCGTAGTCGTGACAGGCCATGACCCTGACCCCTGATCCGGTGCTCGTCTACGACGGTGGCTGTCCGTTCTGCAGTCACTTCGCCGTTCTCAGCGAGCTGCGCGGTGGGATTCCCGGTCTGCGGATCGTCGATGGCCGCGACGCTGCAGAGCTGCGGCACCGGCTGGCAGAGCGAGGCTTCCATCTGCGGGATGGGGCGATGCTGCTGCAGGGGGAGCAGGTGCTGCATGGCGCTGCGGCGATCACCTGGATCTGTGAGCGCCTGCGCCCCAGCGCCCCCTTGCTGCAGGTGCTGGGTCCGTTGTTTCGGGGACCGGAACGGGGCCGGCGCCTCTATCCGTTGCTCCTGCTGGGCCGCCGCCTTGCCCTCGCCCTGAAAGGGCTGCCCGTGGATCCGGATGGGCCGTCGGTGCCGCTGATGCAGCATGGCCAGCGGTAGATCCTTGGGCGCTCAGGAATCCGATGACCGATGCAGCCACACCTGATGCAGCCACCTGGCTGAGCGATCTGGGTGATCTGTTCGATCGGGTGGAACAGGTGGCCGGTGTGCCTCTGCAGACCCTGTGGGTGTCGGAGCTGGAGGATCAGTCGATCCTGCTGCCCGCCAGCGACGCCGATCCGGTGCATCGCATTCTCTACAGAGACAACACCCACGAGACCACGCCCTATCTGGTGGCGATGGAGGCGGTGCAGCTCCTGCGCGTTCTGCAGGCTCCCGGCGAGCAGCAACTGGCGATGCTGCCGCGGCGGGAGGCGCGGGAGCGGGTGGTGAGCGAGGCGGAGCGACGAAACCGGGATCTCTCGCTGGCGCAGCAGCGTCAGGTGGGGCTGAATCTGTACAACACCACCCTCAGCCAGTTACGCACCGTGCCGCCGGCGATGGCGGTGGATCGCTGGTTGTTCGAGCAGTTGCCCCAGCTGCGCAGCCGCCAGGACGCTTTCCTGCGGCAGCAATGCCAGGAGCTGGCGGAGGGCCTGGCCCTGGGCATGGATCGGCGCATGCCACCCCTGGTGCTGCAGGCCAACAGGGCCATGGATGCCGCCTACGCGATTCATGCCGCCACCCTCAGCGGCGTCCCGGAATTCTCGCTTCCCTACCAGGGAAGTGCCTGGGAGGAGCTGGGCACCGAGCTGCTGCAGCTCGCTCAGGCCTCGACCTCGGATGCGGCCGAATCCACGGAGGTGAGCGATCCGGATCGCCAGGTGATCGATGCCTGGGCCGAACGCCTGGGCATCGCCCGCTGGTACGACTGGAGCTGAAGGGCTGCTGACGTCAACGCCCAGCGGCTCAGCGATTCAGCCGCTCCATTCGCCAGGTCACGAACGTGCCCACCGGGCTCCAGAGCAGGAAGGGCACCAACAGCCCTGCCGCCGGCCGCGACACCGGCAGCACCGAGACGGCCAGACCCACGCCCCAGATCCAGCCCGCCAGGCCAACGGCAGTGCCGTTTCGCAGCCGGCGCGTGCGGCAGATCACCCAGGTGTAGCTCTGCACCAGCAGCAGCAGCAGCAGGAAGCCGGCCATGGCACCAGCGCTGGCCGTTGCCTGCCATACCAGCAGGGCCGAGCCGTAGAAGCAGAGGTAGATCGCCAGCCAGATCAGCGGGATCCATCGCTCGAAGGTGAGCCATCTCGGCCGGCGTAGCTGCAGAAACCATCGGAACTCCGCGCGGGACGGATTGAGCAGTGCCCCGACGGCCACGATCACAGCCAGGATCACCAGTGCAGCCAGCATTGCTTCAATCCCATCACTTCCAGGCTGATGCGCTAGGCCCTGCGTGGAGGTTCTGCCAAGCGTTTCTGTGATGTGATGGTGTTGCTCAAGGCTTGGTGGGGGCAGCGCCGGCAGATGCCGCTGGCGACACGCCTGGTGACACACCTGGCGACGCGGTTGGCGGTGGATTGAGGGAGTCGTCGAGGCCCAAGTCGATTTCCCCGATCCAGAGCACCAAACCGGCCAGGCAGGCCAGGGCTGCGAGCAGCAGCAGCCAGTGACGACGATCCATGGCGCAGCAGATCAAGGGCTGCGGAATTTCAGCACGTCGCTCGGGGGGCGGAGCCGTGCCTCCAGATCTCAGGACCCTCAGCCAAGACCTGGTGCAGCATCATTCGCTTGACGTTCAGGGTGCGCTGTATGGCCGAGCCCGCGCCGATGCGATCCATCGATCCCGACAGCCTCGATGGCGGCGCCCTGTATCGGCTCTGCACCAGCCTGGTGGTGCCTCGGCCGATCGCCTGGGTGAGCAGTATCAGTGGCGACGGTCAGCCCAACCTGGCGCCGTTCAGCTTCTTCAATGCCCTGAGTGATCAACCGGCCGTGCTGATGGTGTCGATCGGCGCCCACCGGGATCGCGAGAAAGACACCCTGCGCAATCTCCGTCAGACCGGCTGCTTCGCCGTGCATGTGGTGGATGAAGACTTGGTGGAGCCGATGAACATCACCGCCGCCGACTATGCCCCGGGCATCAATGAATTTGTGGCAGCGGGCCTCCAGGCCGTGGCCTGCAGCCGCATCGCCGCCCCCCGGATCGAGGCCGCTGCGGCCTGCATGGAATGCGATTGCATCGATCTGATCCCAGTGCCCGGCACCCGTTTCACCATGGCCCTCGGCCGCATCGTGATGGTCCATGTCCAGAGCCGCTGCTTGACGGAATCCGGCATGGCCTCGCCGGAAGCGCTCCGCCCCGTGGGGAAACTGGCCCTGAATGCCTATACCAAACTCGGCGAACTCTTCGAGCTGCAGCGCCCCAGGCTGGGGTGATCCGGATCCGCCAGGATGGCGCCAGCGTCCATTGGACCGGCATGCAGGCGTTCGTGGCCCTGTTCGCCCACCTCGATCACACCACCGCCACCCGCGCCAAGGTGGAGGCCCTGGCTGCCTACTTCGCCGCCACCGCTGCCCGTTCCCCCGCCGATGCGGCCTGGGCGCTGCACTGCCTGCTCGGCAAGCAGCGCCGCCGCCTGATCACTGGTCGCCGCCTGCGCCAGATCTGTCTCGAGGGCACCGGCCTGCCGGACTGGTTGTTCGACGACTGCCATGCCCAGGTGGGCGATTCCGCTGAAACCATTGCCTTGCTCTGGCATCAGACCGCCCCGGAGGTTGCCCCACCACGCACCACAAGGGCCGCCGCACCACCCGCCTCGGATCCCACGGCTCTTCTCCCTCCCATGGCCCTCCCCCTGGCCCACTGGATGGAGCAGCTGCTGCCCGGCCTTGCCGGGCTGGAGGGCGAGCAACAGGCGGCTGCCGTGCAGGCCCTCTGGCAGCAGCTGCAACCGCAGGAGCTCCTGGTGGCCAACAAGCTGCTCACCGGTGGCTTTCGCGTCGGCGTCGCCCAGGGACTGGTGATCCGGGCGCTCGCCCAGCTCAGTGAGCTGGAGGAGCCGTTGCTGGCCCATCGCCTCATGGGCGGCTTCCAGCCCGGTGCCGCCGCCTGGACGCAGCTGCTGGCTCCCGCCGAAGCCGGCGGCGCCTGCAGCAGTCGCCCCTATCCCTTCTTCCTGGCCTCCCCGCTGGAGGCCAGCACGCACTCACCTCTTCCGGGTTCCCCCGCCGATTGGCTGGTGGAGTGGAAATGGGACGGCATCCGCGGCCAGCTGATCCGCCGCGCTGGTGAGAGCTTCCTCTGGAGCCGCGGCGACGAGCTGATCAATCCGGTGTTCCCCGAGCTGATCGCCCTGGCGGACAGCCTTCCCGATGGCACCGTGCTCGACGGTGAGGTGATCGTCTGGCCGCAGGAGGCCGATCGTCCGGCCCCCTTCGCCCAGCTGCAGCGCCGCCTGGGCCGCAAGGCACCGGGCCGTTCGATCCTGGCGGAGTGCCCCGCCGCTTTCGTGGCCTACGACCTGCTGGAGCAGGGGGGCCGCGATTGCCGTTCCGAACCCCTGAGCCTCCGCCGCGCCGCCCTGGAGGCTCTGCACCGGCAGGTCACTGCGGCGACACCCACCCCCGCAGCCGGGCTCCTGCGTCTCTCCAGCCTGCTGCCGTTCGATCACTGGGACGGGCTCGAACCGCTGCGGCACCAGGCTGGCGCCGCCGGCGCGGAGGGTCTGATGCTCAAGGCCATCGCCTCGCCCTACCTGGCCGGTCGGCGGCGGGGCCACTGGTGGAAGCACAAGAAGGAGCCGCTGCGCCTCGATGCGGTGATGCTCTACGCCCAGGCCGGCAGCGGCCGCCGCGCCAACCTCTACACCGACTACACGTTTGGCTTGTGGGAGCGGGATCCGGCTGATTCCAGCGGCGATGCCGGCCAGCTGGTCACCTTCGCCAAGGCCTATTCCGGCCTCGATGATGCCGAGATCAGCGAGCTCGATCGCTGGATCCGCAGCCACACCCTGCAGCGGTTCGGGCCGGTGCGGGCCGTGGCGCCGGACCAGGTGTTCGAGCTGGCCTTTGAGGGGTTGCAGCCCTCCCGTCGCCACCGCAGCGGCATCGCCGTGCGCTTTCCCCGCATCGCCCGCTGGCGTCGCGACAAACCCGCCGCCGAAGCCGACAGCCTCGCTTCGGCGCGGCGCCTGCTTGAGAAGCAGTCCGATCTGGGCCAGTCCGACCAGGCCCAGTCCGATTCGTGCTGACCGTGGTTGTACGGAACAGCCGCAGCCACCGTGCCCTGCTGGCTCCGATCGAGGCCTGGTTCGCCCAGCGCGGCTGGCGGCCGATGCAGTTCCAGCGGCAGTGCTGGACCGCCGATCTGCAGGGCCGCAGTGGCCTCATCCAGGTTCCCACCGGCTCCGGCAAGACCTACGCGGCGGTGATGGGCCCGATCGCCCAGCTGCTGGCCGAGGCGGAGGCCGCCGGCGGAGCCGGCCTGGCTCCCGGGATTCGCCTCCTCTACCTCACCCCGCTGCGGGCCCTCAGCCGCGATCTGGCGCTGGCCATCCGCGAACCGATCGTGGCGATGGCCTGGCCCCTGAAGGTCGGCATCCGCAACGGCGACACCAGCAGCAGTGAGCGGACCCGCCAGCTCCGCACCCCGCCCCAGATCCTGATCACCACGCCGGAGTCCCTGTCGCTGCTGCTGGCGAACCAGAGGGCTGCGGAGTTGTTTGCCCAGCTCGATGCGGTGGTGCTCGATGAATGGCACGAGCTGCTCGGCAGCAAGCGCGGCAGCCAGAGCGAGCTCTGCCTCAGCTGGCTGCGCCGCCAGCGGCCGGGGCTGCGCACCTGGGCGATCAGCGCCACGATCGGCAACCTCGAGGAGGCGGCGCGGGCCGCCGTGGGGGTGAGCGACATCGATCCTCTGATCGTCACGGCCCGGCTGAAGCGCCAGACCCGCATCCGCAGCCTGCTGCCGGAACGGATCGATGGCTTCCCCTGGGCCGGTCACCTTGGCCTGCGCATGTACGAGACGCTGGTGGATGGCCTCGAACCGGGTGTTGCGACCCTGCTGTTCACCAACACCCGCAACCAGGCCGAGCGCTGGCACCAGTGCCTGCGCTACGCCTGCCCGGAGATGGAGGGCGCCCTCGCCCTGCACCACAGCGCCATCGACCGCTCCGAACGGGAGGCGATCGAGAGCGGCGTCAAGAACGCCGAGATCCGCTGGGTGGTCTGCACCAGCTCCCTGGATCTGGGGGTTGACTTCCAGCCGGTGGAGCGGGTGGTGCAGATCGGCAGCGCCAAGAACCTGGCCCGCTTGCTGCAGCGGGCCGGCCGCAGCGCCCACAGCCCCGGTGGCATCTCCCAGGTGCTGTTCATGCCCACCAACGCCCTCGAGCTGCTGGAAGTCAGCGCCATGCGGCGGGGTCTGGCCGCCGGTCTGGTGGAGCAGCGCCGCCCGCCTGACGCGCCGATCGATGTGCTGCTGCAGCACCTCACCACCCTGGCCTGTGGCCCCGGCTTCAACCCCGAGCAGGAGCTGGCGACGGTGCGCACGGCCTGGAGCTACCGCCACCTCGATGACGCCACCTGGCAGTGGTGTCTGCGTTTCCTGGAGGACGGGGGCGATTGCCTGGGGGCCTATCCCCGCTACCGCAAGTTGCAGCGGGCGGCGCTGCTGCCTGACCGCATCGACCGCGAGCGCCCGCCCAGCCCCGGAGAACCCTTCGCCTATGTGGTGCGCGAGCCGGCGATCCAGCGCCTGCATCGGCTGCACATCGGCACGATCACCGCCGATCGCGCCGTTACGGTGCGCGTCGTGCGCGGCGCCGTGTTGGGCCACGTGGAGGAGGCGTTCATCTCCCGCCTCAAGCCCGGCGACGTGTTCTTCTTCGCCGGTCGCCAGCTGGAGTTCGTGCGGCTGCGTGAGATGACAGCCCAGGTGAAGGCCAGCAACCGCCGCAGTACCACGGTGCCGGCCTGGGCGGGGGGGCAGATGGCCCTCTCCGATCTGCTCAGCACCCAGCTGCGGGCCGAGCTGCACCGCTGTGCCCTGGCTCTGGCCCGATCGGAGCCGAATCCCGCCGGCCTCGACACCCCGGAATTACGCGCTCTCGAGCCCCTGCTGCGCCGCCAGGCGGATCTCTCCCATCTGCCGCTGGAGACGGAATTCCTGGTGGAGATCTGCTCCAGCCGCGAGGGTCAGCACCTCTATGCCTACCCCTTTGATGGCCGCTTCGTGCACGAGGGCCTGGGCTTCCTCTGGGCCTGGCGCCTTGCCCGCTGCCAGGCCACCACCTTCACGGTGTCGGTGAATGATTGCGGCTTCGAGTTGCTGGCCCCGCGTGGTTACCCCCTGCTGGAGCTGTTCGAGCTGCAGGCGGAGGAGCTGCTCGACGACTCCTGCCTCGAACGTGATCTGGAGCAGGCGGTGAATCTCTCCGAGCTCTGCCGCCGCCGCTTTCGTTCCATTGCCCAGATTGCAGGGTTGGTGCGTCATGGCTACCCTGGGAAGTCCAAAAGTGGTGGCCAGCTGCAGATCAGTGCCGCCCTGCTGTTCGAGGTGTTCGGTCGGCATGAGCCGGACAATCGTCTGCTGGAGCAGGCGCGCCGCGAAGTGATGGCCGAGCAGCTGGAGTTGCCCCGGCTGCGCCAGGCCCTGCGGCGGCTGCAACGCTCAGAGTTGCGCCTGGAAACCCCACAGCGGCAGGGTCCTCTGGCTTTCCCTCTGCTGGTGGAGCGGCTGAACAGCCGCATGAGCAATGAATCGGTGTTGGAGAGGGTGCGTCGCCTGATCGCCGAGGCTGAGCGGCGCGAAGGCTGATGAAGAGCTGTTCGGTTGGGTTGGCGTTGCCGTTTTCTGGGCTCCAGAGCAGCGATACTGAAGGGGCGATCTCCTGCTGGCCTGCATCCCCACGGCGCTCCAGTTCCAGCCATGACGGATAGCGAACCCCCTCTGGAGGCAACGAGCGAAGTTCCGTTCTGGAGACAACGACACTTTGTCTATCAGGTGTTGCCGCAGGTTGTGCTCTTCCTGAGTCTGTTGCTCACGGCCGTGGCCGTGGAGTCTGCACGACAGCGGGGGATCAAGGAGCATCTCCGCCTCGAAAAGGCGCTGGCAGATGATATCCGGGACGCGGTTGAACGGCGTTTTGAGGTCAATACGGCTCTGCTCTCCTCGGTGGTGGGCCTGTTCAACGCCTCAGAGGATGTGGAACGGCAGGAGTTTCAGAGCTTCTTCCGTGAGATCGCAGGAACGGCAACCAATCTCAGAGGGATTCAAGGAGTTGGCTTTTCGCGATTGATTCCAGAAGGCCAACTCAAGCTCTTCTTGAATAGCATGCGATCGAAAGGGCGCAACGATTTTCGCGTATTCCCTGAGGGCCGGCGGCAAATTTATACCGCAATTGAGTTTCTTCAGCCAAGCGACTGGCGTAATGAGCGAGCAGTCGGCTATGATATGTATAGCAACCCTGTGCGGCGTGAGGCGATGAAGCGTGCTGCGCTGACGGGGCTCCCGTCTCTTTCTGGGAGGGTGAAACTGCTTCAGGAAAATTCAGACGATGTCCAGGCAGGGGCGCTGCTTTATCTGCCCATCTTTCGTGATGGCAGTCGCATGCACGTCAAGGGTGTGTTTTCCCCGGCAGGACGTGGAGATGCTGCGTTCAAGGACTTGCTCGGTTGGGCTTACTCCCCCCTGCGGATGGCTGATCTGGTCCAGGCTGCACTGGTGCCGATCAGGAACCCTTATCTCCGCCGAGCCAGCTTTGCATTATACGACGGCAGTCTTGCGACACCAAGTGAACTGTTGTTCAGTCAGTCGGCTGGACGGGTGTTAACCCAGCAGGCGGATGGGTCTGGTACTCCCGATTTGAAGTATGCCTCCTTCTCGAGATTCAATGTTGGCGGCAGGACCTTTCTGCTTGGCGTTCAGTTGGGTCGAACCAGTGGAAAATTCTGGGGGCTCAATGCCATCGCCTGGATCACCCTTGCGATTGGTGTTGTTTTCAGCAGCGCCATCAGCGGGATCACCTGGCTGCTTGTCCGGAATCATCGGTTGGTGCTGAATCAGCTGACCATCTCGCAGGCCCGCAACCGGGAGCGGGCCCTGGCGGCCACTGTCTTCGAGCAATCGTCGTATGGCATCACCATCACCGATTCAGATGCAAGACTGATATCCTGCAATCAGGCCTTTTCTCAACTCACGGGCTATAGCCGGCAAGAGTTGCTTGGCCAAAATATGAGCATCCTCAAGTCCAACCGGCATGACAAAGCTTTCTTTCGACAGCTCTGGGAGTGCCTTCAGCATCAGGGTCGCTGGGAAGGAGAGATCTGGAACCGCCTGAAGAATGGCGAGTTGAGGCGGCATGAACTCACCATCAAGGCGGTCTGCAACGACGGTGAACAACTGATTTGTTATGTGGGGATGTTGCACGACATCAGCGATCGCTACAGGCAGGAGGCTGAGATTCGTTTCCAGGCTCGGCATGACTACCTCACAGGCCTGCCCAATCGCGCCGAGCTGATTGTTCAGATGGATCAGGCCTTGGCCCGGGCCAAGCGCTATGGCTTGCGGGTGGCGCTGGTGTTCCTGGATCTCGATGGCTTCAAGCCCATCAATGATCAGCTCGGCCATGCCACAGGCGATCGTGTGCTCAAGACCGTGGCGGCACGCCTTCAGCTGGTGATCCGTGAAAGCGACACCCTGGCCAGGCAGGGTGGTGATGAATTCGTGTTGCTGATTCCCCAGGCTTCCGATCAGAACGGACTGATCACGCTGGCGCACAAACTGCAGGAGCAGGTGGAGTTGCCCATCCCCGAGCTGGAGGGGCTACCGCTGTCTGTGAGCATCGGTATCGCCCTGTTTCCGGACCATGCCGCCAGCGCTGAGCAGTTGCTCCACCTGGCGGATCAGGCCATGTATCAGGCCAAGCAACAACGTCAGGGCTCCAGTGGACATGTCGCCATCGCAACCCCCGACGCAGGGGAAGCGATGCCATCGCAACGCCCTGCCTGAGAGGCTGGGCTCAGTTGCTCAGGCCCGTTCGAGTCGTTTGACGATCCAGGTCATCAGGCCGAGCGAGGCCGCCAGAGCAAGCAACAGCGCAATGGTCATGGACGACATCAGCAGGTCAACGGATTATCCCAGTCGCGCTGCCACCCCTGGCATGCAGGCCGTCTTCGTCTACGGAACACTGATGCGGGGCCATCGGAACCATGGCTGGCTGGCTGGAGCTCGGTTTCTGGGCCGGGGGTGCCTCGGCGGAGCTGTTCTCTATGACCTTGGCCCCTTCCCGATGGCTGTTGAGATGGATGGCTGCTTCCCTGTCGCCTCGCCCAGCGCATCCGCGTCGCCATCATCCCCAACCCCCTCAACCGAAAACGGGGTCATCCACGGGGAGGTCTATGCCGTGAATGAGGCTCAGCTTGGCGATCTCGATCGGCTGGAAGGTGTGCCGCGGCTCTATCGGCGCCAGCGGCTTGTTCTGCTGGATGGTCGAGAGGTGTGGGTCTATCTCGGACGGGCCCGGCAGGTGCGGCATGTGGCGCCGATTCCCGATGGCCGTTGGCGCGGACCTCGCCAATCCCGGGGGACGCGGCGCTCACCCGTCACGCCGCTGGCGCTGTCGGGATGGTTGGCGTTGGGGCTTGGGTTCATGCCCAGCCAGGTCCATGCCGACAGCCGCCACGACTGCCAGCTCTGGAGGGGGAGCAGCGGCAGCCAGCGGGCGATCGTGGGTAACCGGCTCGGCGCTGAGCATCTGCTCACCAAGGATCACAAGCTGGCCCAGACCCCCACGGATCAGCCCGTGGCGCTCTATCGCCGCAGTGATCTCGAGCGCCTCTGCCGTGGCTACTGATCGTCTGAGCCACGGATCTTCAGTTCCGCAAAGGCAGGACCGGGTTCAGGGTAAAGCCACCAACCAGCGACCGCCCGCACCGAGGCCCAGCACCAGCAGGGGACCCAGCAGCCAGCGCCAGCGGTCTGCCTGGCGCAGGCGGCGCTGCAGCACCCACGACCCCACCACGCCAACCAGCACCACCAGGCTCTGGCAGAAGGTGATCACGTGCGGATCAGCACTCCAGCCCGGCAGGGTTGCCGCCAGATCCGGCGCCAGCGGCGTCAGGCTCACCGGCAGCAGCTGGCCGGCCTCGACCATGCCCAGCGGCAGGTAGC
>NZ_JAYGIC010000031.1:0-5286 GCF_034931105.1 Synechococcus sp. CCY9201
GCGGCTCTGGTCGCCGGCCTCGGCTCCACCGCCGCCGCCGTTGCTCAGCCGCGGGCAGACGCGATCGCCCGGCGCCAGGTGTCGCCGTTGCCGCAGGTGATGGCCACGCTCAACCGGATCCAGCCGGGGCAGCCGCTCACCCTGCTGGTGCTGCCGGGCGTGAGCGATCTCAACGACCACACCGCCACCTTCTACGGCCGTCTGCAGGGAGGCCAGGTGCTGGCCCGCAGCCTCGGCCGCAACCCCGCCGACCATGCGCTGGTGCTGCAGCGGGCCGAGTGGCTGCTGCTGGCCACGGGCGATCAGGGTCACCGCCGCGGCGTGGTGCGTCAGCTCAGCAGGCAGGTGCGTCAGGACGGTCGCTTCGAGCGGGTGGCCCAGTGGCCCTGGAGCAAGGGGCGCCAGGTTGAGCTGTGGCGCCGAACCCCCAGCGCACCGCCGGTGCCGCCCTTCGATCGCAGCTTCATCGCGATGGCGTCGGGACTCGCCGATGGCCCGCAGGGGCTGGCGCGGGTGTTCGAGGCGATCGGGCCCCAGCACCAGCTCGATGCCCATTTCCTCTACCAGCGCCGGGTCGAAGACTGGGCCCGCCAGCGCCTTGGCCGCGATCCCAACGACATCGAGGCCCTCTGGAGCCTCACCCTGCTCGCGATCCTGCAGGAGCGGCCGCAGCAGGCGGAGCAGTGGCTGGCGCGGCTGGCGCGGCTGCTGCCGGACAACCCCTGGCCCGCCGCCTACCGCAGTGCCGTGTTGCTGATCGACTGGAAGCCCTGGCCGGCGGGCCAGGTGGCCCGCACCCATTCCCGCCACGGCCAGGAGCCGGTGCTGCAGGGCCTCGCAGACCTGGCGGCTGTAGTGGGTGGCGATCTCACGGCGATCGGCTCGGCCCGCCGCACGCTGCCGCAGGCCTATGCCCGCATTGATCAGGCTCTCAAGGCCCCCCCAGGCAAGGCTCAATCGGCCGACGCACCCCCTGGCCAGAAGCCATGAGCGTGTTCGAGGGCTTTGCTGCTGCTGCCGGCCGTGACGCTGGGGGCCTGGGTGGTGTTCGCGGCGGTGATGGTGGCCGGATCCGCCTCTGCCATGGCCTGCTGCTGCTCTGGGGTGTGGCGGTGCTGCTGGCCCTGGTGGGCCTGGGCAACCTGCCCTTGCGCGACTGGGACGAGGGCATCGTGGCCCGGGTGGCCCTGGAGCTGAGCCAGGCCCCCCGCTACGGCGATCTGTTGCCCACCTACTGGGGCGAGCCCTATGCCAACAAGGCCCCGGGGCTGCATCTGCTGATCGCCCAGGCGGTGCAGCTCTGGCGCCTGTTGCCTGGCCAGGCTGCGGTCTCCGGTCTGCCCCCCGAATGGGTGGTGCGGCTGGTACCGGCCCTGCTGTCCACCCTGGTGGTGCCCCTGGCGGGCCTGATCCAGTGGGAGTTGCGGCCGGGCCAGCGCCGCACCGCCCTGGCCACGGCCCTGATCCTGCTGTGCCTGTTGCCGGTGGCGCGCCATGGCCGCCTCGCCATGCTTGATGGCAGCCAGCTCTCGGCCACGGCGCTGCTGTGGTGGAGTCTGCTGAAGGTGCGGGCGCCGCAGCAGCAGCTCTGGCGCTGGAGCGCCATCACCGGCCTGGCCGGCAGCGCCCAGCTGCTGCTCAAGGCGCCGCTGCTGCTGCCGGTGCTGGCGGTGGGTCTCCTGGCCCTGGCCTGCGATGGGGCGATGGACTGGCGCCGCTGGCGGCGGCTCGGCGCCGGCCTGCTGCTGGGGCTGCTGCCTGGGCTGGGCTGGCATCTCTGGCATACCGTGGCCCAGGGCAGCGTCGCCGCCTGGATGTGGTTCGGCGACGGGGCAGGGCGGGTGCTGCTCTCGGCCGGTGAAGGCAGCGATCTGGGCTGGCGTGTTCCCCTGACCGAGGTGCTCGAGGGCGGCTGGCCCTGGTTGCCGCTCTGGCCCTTCGCCATGGGGCTGGCCTGGCGCGAGCGACACCGCGCCGCCGGCCGCTGGTTGCTGGTGCTGCAGCTGGGAATGGCGGCCACCGTGCTGCCCCTGCGCACCCAGCTGCCCTGGTACAGCCATCCCCTCTGGCTGCCCTTCGCCCTGGTCTGCGGGCCGCTGCTGGCCTGGTTGATCGATCCGGCCAGTCAGCCCGTGGCGCCGCCGCTGCGCAGCGTGGTGCTCCGCATCCCCCTGTTCTGGATGGTGCTGGGGATTGCCGGCCTGCTGCTGGCCCTGGCCTCGGCCATCCCCCCGGCCCTGCTGCCACCAGGCTGGCCTTCGGCGGAAGCGCTGGCGCCCCAGCGGATGATTCTGCTGGCCATGGGTGGGGGCTGGAGCCTGGGTGGCGCTCTGCTGCTGCGGGCCCGTGCTCCTGGGGGCCGCAGCCTGGGTGTCTCCGTGGTCGGGGCCGGGTCTGTGCTGGCCCTGCTGGCCCTGTTCTGCAGCCCGTTCTGGTTATGGGAACTGAATGAAACCTGGCCGGTACGGCCGGTGGCGGCGCTGTTGCAGAGCCATCAGGTTGAGGCCGCCGGGATGTGGCGCCAGGATGCGCGACCCAGCCTCAACTGGTACGCGGGCCTGCCGGTCCGCCGCCTGGCGAAGGCCCGGGATCTGCAGGCGGCCGGGCCCGGCGGTGGCGCCTGGGTGCTCAGCCAGGACGGCACCGCTTCGCCCGCCTGGGCCTGCCGGCCTGTCGACGCAGCCGGCGGCTGGCAGTTGCTGCGCTGCCGATCCACCGACGACGCTGACAAGGGTCGGCGCCACCACCAGCGGGCCGGAGGCCAGGGGCATGGCCGTTAGGGTCCGTTCAGCTGACCAGGGCCGGGTGGCCAACGACCTGTCGATGGAGGTGCAGAGCCTCTTCCCCCGCTATCTGCTCAAGGGCCACCTGGCCGATGCCCAGCTCACCGGCCTGCTGCAGTTGGCTGAGCAGGTGCTGGCCGATCCGCGCGGCACCACCGATGCCTCGGTGAAGCTGGCCGGTCAGCTGGCCCTGCAGCGCGAGCTGGGTCCCCACTTCCCGGCCGTGGCTGGGCTCTGCGCCGATGTGATCCTGCCCGCCTGCGACCGCTGGATCAGCCATGTGATGGAACAGCAGCCGCCCCAGGGCCGCGGGCCCTGGATTCCTGGCCGCTACGGGCTACAGATGATCGATGTGTGGCTGAACGTGCAGCGCGCCGGCGACTACAACCCCACCCACACCCACGGGGGCAGCTTCTCGGGGGTGCTCTTCCTGAAGGTTCCTCCCCAGATCACCGGCGAGCGCTTCGACGGTCAGCTCTGCTTCCACGGTCCGGAGGAGTGGCACATCCAGAGCTTCCGCACCGGCATGGCCCACTACGTGCTGCCTGTGCCCGGCGAGTTCTATGTGTTTCCGGCCTGGCAGCCCCATTCGGTCGCCCCTTTCCGCGGCGAGGGGGAGCGCTGGTCCATGGCTTTCAACGTGGCAGCGGTGCCCCGGCCGGTGAATCAGCCTGCTGCCGCCGGATTGGCTGTCGCTGCGCCAGGCAGGGCTGACCAGGCGCCGCCAGCGAATGTGTCGCTCTCGATCGCCCGACCCCGGCCCGGTGGCTTCGGCTGACGCCTCCAGCGCTCCGGTGTGGGTGGAGGTCGATGCCGTTGAGCTGCGCCGCTCCCTGCTGGCCTGGTGGGAGATCCACGGCCGCCATGCCATGCCCTGGAAGCTCAGCTCCGAGGGCCTGCCGCTGGCCGATGGCGAGGAGGGTTGTGCCCTGCGCGCCTGGGTGGCCGAGGTGATGCTGCAGCAGACGCAGCTGCGCGTCGTGCTGCCCTACTGGCACCGCTGGATGGCGGCGTTCCCCACCCTGGAGGCCCTGGCCGCCGCCGAGGAGCACGACGTGCTGCTGCTCTGGCAGGGGCTCGGCTACTACTCCCGCGCCCGCCGGTTGCACCAGGGCGCACGGCAGCTGCTGGCCGCTGACGCCGATGACAGTGGTGATGGCCGTGACGAAGGCGGTGACGGGCTTCAGCCCGACCCCTTCCCCCGCACGCTCGAGGGCTGGTTGGCGCTGCCGGGGATCGGCCGCAGCACCGCCGGCAGCATCCTGTCGTCGGCTTTTGATCAGCCCTTCGCGATCCTTGATGGCAATGTCAAGCGGGTGCTGGCGCGACTGCTGGCCAGTCCGCGGCCACCGGCGCGGCAGCTGGCCGGGTTCTGGCGGCTCAGTGAGGCCCTGCTCGATCCGCGGCGGCCCCGGGCGTTCAACCAGGCTCTGATGGATCTCGGCGCCACCGTCTGTACGCCCCGTCAACCGAGCTGCGGCGTCTGTCCCTGGCAGGGGAACTGCGCTGCCTACGCTGCCGGCGACCCCGCCCGCTACCCCGTGAAGGATGCCGCCAGACCCCTGCCGTTCCAGGTGATCGGCGTGGGGGTGGTGCTCGACCCCGCCGGCCGGGTGCTGATTGATCAGCGGCTTAACGAGGGCCTGCTGGGGGGGCTGTGGGAATTCCCGGGCGGCAAGCAGGAGCCTGGGGAGGCGATCGCCTCCACCATTGCCCGCGAACTGATCGAGGAACTGGCGATCACGGTGGAGGTGGGCGAGGAGCTGATCACCCTCGAGCACGCCTACAGCCACAAGCGGCTGCGCTTCGTGGTGCATCTCTGCCGCTGGCTTAGGGGCGAGCCGCAGCCGCTGGCCTCCCAGCAGGTGCGCTGGGTGCAGCCGGCCGAGCTGAAGGACTACCCCTTTCCCGCGGCCAATGCCCGCATCATTGCGGCACTGCTGGAACGGTTGGGCTTGGTCGCCGCCTGACGGATCCGCGCTGGAGGAGCACGCTGAAGGGATCGCCGTGCCGTTGATCGATGGATTCCCTGCCCCAGGTGCTCTGTTTCGGGGAGGCCCTGGTGGATCGGCTGGGGCCGCCGGGTGGGGACCCCGCCACCGATCCAGACTGTGATGACCGGCTCGGCGGGGCACCGGCCAATGTGGCCTGTGCCCTGGCCCGGCTGGGCACGCCGGTGGCGTTTCTGGGCCGGCTGGGCCGTGATCCGATCGGTGAGGCCTTCGCTAGTCTGCTGGCCGAACGGGGCGTGAATCGGGCGGCGCTGCAGTGGGATCCGCAGCGGCCCAGCCGCATCGTGCTGGTGCGTCGCGATCTCTCCGGTGAACGCAGTTTCGGCGGTTTCGCCGGGGATCGGGGCGAGGGTTTCGCTGATCAGGCGATCGCGGCGGCCGAGCTCGAGCTGGCCCTGGATCAGCTGGTGGAGCCTGGCTCGGCAGCGGGCCCGGCCTGGTTGCTGATCGGCACCATCCCCCTGGCCAGCCCCTTGGCGGCCGCTGCCCTG
>NZ_JAYGIC010000032.1:0-2617 GCF_034931105.1 Synechococcus sp. CCY9201
GCCCGCACGACACCTGCCTGGTGGTGGTGGGGCGCGGCTCCTCCGATCCCGACGCCAACTCCAACGTGGCCAAGGTGACGCGGATGCTGGTGGAGGGCTTCGGCTTCGGCTGGGGTGAAACCGTCTATTCCGGCGTCACCTTTCCCCTGGTGGAGCCGGGGCTGCGGCAGGTGGTCAAGCTGGGCCACCGGCGGCTGGTGGTGTTCCCCTACTTCCTCTTTTCCGGCGTGCTGGTCAGCCGGATCCTGCAGCACAGCCAGCGGGTCGCCGACGACCATCCCGACGTGGAGATGGTGTCTGCGTCTTACCTGGGCGATCACCCGCTGGTGCTGGCCACCTTTGCCGAACGGGTCGACGAGGTGCTGCGGGGCGACACCGCCATGAACTGCTCGCTCTGTAAATACCGTGCCCAGGTGCTGGGCTTCGAGCGGGAGGTGGGGGCGCCGCAGCACAGCCATCACCACCATGTGGAGGGTCTGGTCGAGAGCTGCACCCTCTGCGAGCGCGAATGCACCGGCGCCTGCCAGCCGGATGGGGTGCCGATTCCCCTGGGCGGGGCAGCCGCTGCCCATAGCCACAGCCACGACCCTGCCCACAGCCACGATCACGCCCATGGGTCTGCGCAGGAGGCGGAGCCCGGCCATCACCATCCCCCCTATCCCCACGCCGACCACCCCCTGGGCCCACGAACCCTGCGCGGCTGAAGGGCAGCGTGAGGGCCGGCAGCTGGTCCAGCAGCAGGGCCAGCGCAGGTCTTGACCCTGGGATTCACGACCTGAGTCTCAAGAGACACGCTGACGATCAGCAGCGCTGATCGGTGCTGGCGGTCCGTCGGTTTCCCGGCTTCTCGGCGGTTTTCCCCAGAGCCATGCCTGTTTTTCCCCAGGTGTTCGGCTTGCGGCCCCGCTGGGATGGGGGGTGCTGGGGAATCGCCCGATTCCCCAGGCAACGCCCCTTGACACCGGTCCGTTCAGGGCGACGGTTGCGGGAATGGCCCCCTGGACCCTGGGTCGATCCCCTGCAGCAACAGAGATCTCAGCGATGAGACCCCGGAGTGCAGGGCGGGATCACGGCCTTTGACGGAGCACTGGCTGCCGTGGCCTACTGAAGGTCTCAATCGCTCAGGCGTTCATGGCAGCTCCCTCGGAAGGCTTCAGCGGCAGCTTCGGCAGTGACCCTGCCCACAGCCGCGTCAGCCTCGAGGCCGAGGTGCCGGAAGCCCTGTTCGATGGCATGCGCGACTTCCTCGGCCACCATCCCCAGTGGGACCAGTACCGGCTGATGACCTCCGCCCTGGCCGGCTTCCTGTTCCAGAACGGCTGCACCGACAGCTGCGTGACGCAGCACTACCTCAACGGCCTGTTCCTGCGGCCCTGAGAATCGAACCATGCATCGGTTCAGGACGACACCCAATAAAAAAGGCGGGAGTGCCAACCCCCGCCCCTGGTTTCTCCCTTGCCCGACCCATTGGAAGGTCGCCCGCAAAGTGTGCGGGCAAGGCGCCCCAGGGATTGTGGTGACCGACACCGCTTTGGGCCCAGGGTGAGCAGCCCCTGACCGAAGCTTTGCGGCCCTGGCGACCCGTCCACGAGGCCTCAGTCAGGCCTCCAGGCCCGCGTCACCCCGCCCCAGCCGCTCGGCGGCGGCGGCGCAGGCGCGCCAGGTGATCGCCATCTCGGTGAGGGTGGGGCTCTGCCAGCCGGCCGTGGGCCAGCAGGCCCCATCCACCACCAGCAGGTTGGGGGCCCGCCAGCACTGGTTCCAGCGGTTCACCACCCCGTCCGTTTCGCGGGCGGCCATGCGGGCCCCACCCAGTTCGTGGATGTAGTAGCCCGGCGGTGCCGCCCCTGGGGCGAAGGCGGCGCCACGCTTCACCAGGGGTTCCACCAGGGGCAGCACGTAGAGCTGGTCCAGCGGCCGGATGGTGCCGCCGGCGCTGGTCACCGCCGCTTCGATGCGGCGGTGCATGTGATCCACCATCCGCCGCTCGTTCTCGCCCCAGCGGCAGTCGATGTGGGCGGCCGGCAGGCCGAAGCCGTCGCGCAGATCCGGATCGAGGCTCACCCGGTTGTGCGCCTGGGGCAGCACCTCGCCGTGGCCGATCAGGAAGCCCACCGCTTCGCCTGGCCGCCGCTGGAAGGGCCTCGGCGGATCCATGCGCTGGATCGCACACCAGAGCCCGTAGCCGCGCAGGAAATCCGGAGGAGGTTCGTCCGTCGCCCCGGCCAGTGCCCCAGTCTTGCCCAGCGCAGTGGTCTTCATGCTCGCGGGCAGGTTCACGGTGTTGGGGATGAAGCAGCTGCCCGCCCCCGACAGCTCCGTGCGCCCCTCAGGTGCCGGCTGGTCGGGGATCGAGAAGAAGCGGCTGGTGGAGATGTGATCCATCAGGTAGTGCCCCAACGTGCCGGAGGGATCCACCAGGCCGCCGCTGCGCTGCTCCTCGCTGGAGTGCAGCAGGATGCGCAGGGTCTCGATCGTGGAGGCGCACAGCACCACCAGTCGCGCCGTCTGGCGCTGCAGGTTGCCGCTGCGGCCATCGAGGAACACCACCGCCTCGGCGCGGTTGCCGCCGGCATCGAGCTCCACGTGGCTCACCACCGCCTCGCTGCGCAGCTGC
>NZ_JAYGIC010000033.1:0-96253 GCF_034931105.1 Synechococcus sp. CCY9201
AGGGCATCTGCAAGCCATGCTTTTGAGATCTGGCCGACTTGATGTCACCGCGCTTGCCAGCCTGATTAACGCGAAGCAAACGGACGAATCCGGCGCCGATGGGCCGAGAATCTTTTTCAGGAGTCCCTATGTGATCCTCGATGGTTTTGATCTGGGGGTGGGCATCCTCTCGCTCACCTCCCCCAGTGAATCCCAGCGCACGATCCTGATGACGAGCCTCGGGAATGTGTGGGATGCCAACGAAACCTGGCTGGTCCTGATGGGTGGGGCACTGTTCGGAGCCTTTCCCCTCGCCTATGGCACCATCCTCAAGGCCCTCTACGGCCCCATTTACCTGATGATCCTGGGGCTGATCCTGCGGGCGGTGGCCTTCGAGTTCCGCGAAAACGCCACCAACAAGCGGCCCTGGAACCTGATGTTCGGCATTGGCAGCGTGCTGGCCGCTGGCTCCCAGGGCATCTGTCTGGGCACGGTGCTTTCGGGCATCCCCACCGATGCTGCAGGCCACTTCACAGGCTCCGCCTGGAGCTGGGTGAACCCCAGCAGCCTGGTGGTGGCTCTCACGCTCATCCAGGGCTATGTGCTGATCGGCTCCACCTACTTGATCCTCAAAACCAGTGGTGAGCTGCAGCGGTTGCATGTGCGCACGGCCCGCCTGGCGGCTGCCACCACCCTGGGCGGGGCCCTGCTGATCACCTTCACGGCACCGTTCGCCTCGGAAGCGCTGCGCCAGCGCCTGTTCGATCCCGCGTTCCTGCCCTTCTTCGTGGTGTTGCCGCTGCTGGGTGTTGCCCTGATCGTTCAGCTGTTCCGCAGCCTGGCGATGCAGCAGGAGGTATGGCCCTTTGTTTACACCGTACTGCTTTTCATCCTCAGCTTTGCTGGTCTGGGGGTGATGGTGTTTCCAGCGGTGATTCCGCCATCGGTCACGATCTTTCAGGCGTCGTCGTCGGTGAGTTCGATGGTGTTCATGCTCACGTTCATCGGTGTACTGATTCCTATCATGCTTTTCTACAACATCTACAACTACATCGCCTTCCGAGGCAAGGTGAGTGCCGAATAAGGAAAACCGCCGGCTTCCAGCACGATCAATCCCCCTAGGATGTATCGAAACCCCCTATGTCTCGCCTTAGCTCGCTCCTGCTGGGGTTCGCCCTCGCCCTCTGCCTGCTGATCTCAGCGCCACAGGGTGCCGCTGCGGCCACCGTGATCGCCCCTCCGGATGCCACGGTGGCTGCAGGCGAGGCAGCTGCCATTGACTCCGCAGTGGAGCAGTACCTTTCCAGCCTGCCGAGTGATTTTCACGCGATCCGATCGGTGCCAGCCCTGAAGCGCCTGCTCGCCAGCGGCAACGTGTCGCTGATTGACGTGCGAACCCCTGCTGAGTACCGGGCGGGACACATTGCCGGAGCCATCAACAGACCGTTGAACGATCTCAGCCGCCATGTGGCTGAGATTTCCCCAGAGCGAGAGGTGGTGCTCTATTGCTCCAGCGGCTTTCGCTCTGCCATGGGAGTGATGGCGCTGCAGCTGGAGGGCCGCCACCAGGTGAAGGGATTTGCACCCAGCATCGAAGGCTGGAAGGCAGCCGGTGAGCCCGTGGTGACGACAGAAGGCGTGTAGGCCTGGCGAACGTTGGCGGGGTGCAGATTGTGGGCAGCGGATTCGACAGCGCTCCTGCAGCGCGACCCTGGCTGCAACGCGTCGATCCACCCGCCACGAACCACCAAGATCGCAAGGCCCTTGCTTCGTTGCTTCCCACACTGAAGGAACAAGCCTCCAGGCCGATGAACCCGTCGATCAACCAGGCCCTGCGTCTGATCACCCTCTGGATCGCCTGGCTGCTGGCGATGCTCTTCCACGTGGACCTGGGTCTGATGCCCCTGTTCCACGGTCAGTCGCCCGAGATCCACAGCCATGTGCAGGAGGGGGCGCTGCCCTGGCTGTTCGGGGCGATGCTCGGCTACTTCCTGCTGCCGCTGATCGCGATCGTGCTGATCGCCTATGCCGCCACCACGGTCGGTCCGGCCATGCGCTGGCGGCCCTGGCGGCGGATCCACTTCTGGTTCAGCGTCATCTATTCGGTCACCAACGTCCCCCATCTCATCGCCGACATCCTGGTGCCCGATGCCCGCCTCGATCAGATCGTGCTGATGGTGGCCCTCACGGTCTTCGGGTTGCTGATCAACGTGGAGGCCTGGCGCTGGTGGCGGCAGACCCCATAACTCGGTCACGTTGACGAGGAAACGATGCGCAGGCCTCGGAAAGGCTGGCTGCTGCCGCCGATGCTGGGAATGCTGCTCGGCCTGCTGCTGGCGCTCACCTCTTTGCTGGCTCCTGCCCAGCCCGCAATGGGGGGAGCGGAACTTCAGGTGTTCGTGCGTGAGGGCTGTCCCCATTGTGCCGCCGCCAAGGCGTTCCTTCCCGAACTGCAAAAGCTGCGACCAGGGATCCAGGTGCGGCTGCGGCCGCTCGAATCCGATCCCGCCGCGATCGACGACCTGCTGCGCTACTCCCGGCAGGCCGGTACCGGTGCCCCTGGGGTGCCCACGTTCGTCCTCGAAGGCCAAGTGCTGGTGGGGTTCGATGGCGCCGAGGGCCGCGGCAAGGAACTGCTCGACTTGATCGATCAACGTCAACGTGCCTCTGGCAACGTGAGCCTCGGCCGCTTCGGCAGCATCAGCGCCTCTACGCTCGGCCTGCCGATCTTCACCCTGGCCATGGGGCTGCTGGATGGCTTCAACCCCTGCGCGATGTGGGTGCTGCTGTTTCTGCTTTCGCTGCTGGTCCACTGGCGCGACCGGGGGCGCATGGCCCTGGTGGCCGGCACCTTTGTCTTCGTCAGCGGGGCGGTCTACTACGCCTTCATGGCGGCCTGGCTGAATGTCTTCCTGCTGCTGGGCTTCACCGCCTGGCTGCGGCTCCTACTTGGTTCCTTGGCCCTGGTGCTGGGGGTGGTGAATCTGAGCGAGTTCTGGCGCAAGGGTCCGGGCTTTACCCTCTCGATTCCCGCCAGTGCCAAGCCGGGTCTCTACGCGCGTATGCGCGGGGTCATGCAGAGCAGGTCCCTGCCGGCAGCACTGGCCGCGGTGGCGGCTCTGGCAGTGGTAGTGAACGCGGTGGAGCTGCTCTGCACCGCCGGGCTGCCGGCGGTCTACACCGCTGTGCTCAGTCAACAGAACCTTGCTGCGGCCGTTCATTACGGCTACCTGGGCCTCTACATCGTGGGCTACATCGCCGACGACGCCCTGATGGTTGGGTTCGCCGTGCTGGCGCTGAGCAGCAACAAGCTCACCGAAGGCACGGGCCGGTGGCTGAAGCTGATCAGTGGAGTGGTGATGGTGATCCTGGCCCTGCTGTTGCTGCTGCGGCCCGGCTGGCTGTTCTGAGCAGGCTCACTCAGCGGCGGGTCCAGGTACCAATGTCGACGACGGAATCGAGATCTGAGGTGTGACGATAAACAACCTGGATCTGGTTGGGACTGACGATTCTTCCATCCGTAAAGCCGTCCTCATCAACAATGTACAAGGTGGCATTGTCATGCCCGAGCGTGCCGACAAACCTCTCCGTTGCGTACTTGGACTTGAAAACTCCGTGGAAAACCCGGCCCTGTTGCTTGGTGATTTGAGCGACGGCATTGAGATCACTGAAATCACCATGATGGTGAGTCTTGCATCTCGATGCTTCGACTTTGCAAAGCACGGCCCCCTTCCCTTCCACTGTCCATGTGCCGATCATGCTTGGAATGACAGGCGCGGCCAGAGCAGCAGAGAAGGTTCCTGCGCTGACAAGAGTCGCCACGCCGGCCATGGCCAACCGTGCTGCGAGCGATTTGGCGATGGAATTTGCGTCCACGGCATAATTCATTAGCCTTTACGAGAACATCTCATCAGCACTCTAGTCACAGAGGACAACGGTGAGTCAAGCGCGCAAGTTATTGTCATGTCAGCAGGTAAAGATCTTCCTGACGGGTTTGCGAATCGGAGCGATTGATCTGTGCATGACGATGCCAGACAACGGTAAAGCATGGACTGCGGAGACTACCCAAACGGCAAGAGAGACAGCCCTAGCCAAGGCTAACGCTGGCCATTACCTGCCCGCAGAAAGCCATGGATGAATACCCACAGTGGGCGCAGTAGCTTTGCGGTGGCGGGTAGGTGCATGGCTGTGTTAGGGAGACTCTGGAAAACCCCGCCACCCTGCGCGACAATGGCCCTGTGATCGGTGACGTGGACAGGCTTGATGGACGCCAAGCAGTTCGGTTTTGGTGATTACGAGCAGTCCACGGCCAAAAAGCGCACCCGGCGAGAGCGATTTCTGGCTGAGATGGAGGCGGTTGTTCCCTGGAAAGCACTGATCGATCTGATCGAACCCCACTACCCCAGGACCAGCAGCAAGGGCGGTCGGCCGCCCTATCCGTTGGAAACCATGCTGCGGATTCATCTGCTGCAGCAGTGGTATGACCTGAGCGATCCGGCGATGGAGGATGCGCTGCTTGAGGTGGCGACCATGCGCCGCTTTGCCGGTATCGCCCTGATCACCGACCGGATCCCGGATGAGACCACGATCCTGGCGTTCCGGCATCTACTGGAGGAGAAGGATCTGGGCGCGCAGATCTTTGAAGCCGTGAAGGCCCACCTCAAGGCCAATGGCATGGCCATGAAGCAGGGCACGATCATCGATGCCACGATCATCGCGGCGCCAAGCTCCACGAAGAATGAGAAGCGGGCGAGGGATCCTGAGATGCACCAGACCTGCAAGGGCAAGCAATGGCACTTTGGGATGTAGCCGTAGGCCCGCGAAGCGGTAGGTTCACATCGGGGTGGACAGCGAGAGCGGCCTCATCCACTCGGTGGAAACGACCGCCGCCAATGTGCATGACCTCACTCCCGCCGCTGAACTCCTGCACGGTGAAGAGACAGTGGTCTACGCAGATGCCGGGTACCAGGGGATTGAGAAGCGACCCGAGATGGAAGGCAGGGGTATCGGCTTCCGTACTGCCATGCGTCCCGGCAAGCGTCGCGCGTTACCGGATACACCCGAGGGGAGGGTGGATGACCTGATCGAGACGGCAAAGGCTCACTTCCGCGCCAAGGTGGAGCATCCGTTCCGCGTGATCAAGCGCCAGTTCGGCTTTCAAAAGACCCGGCTGCGTGGAATGCTCAAGAACCGCTGCAAGGTGAATGTGCTGGCCGGCCTCTCCAACCTATTCATGGCGCACCATGAGTTGCTATGCAAGACATGACTGGGGGAGTGGTGTGCCCATTTGGGGCAGGCACCACCCCAAATGGGCAAGATTCAGCGTCCACAAAGGTGAATTCAGGCTGATCAACAACCGATCCACCCTCAAATAGTTCATCCTGAACAAAGCGCGACTCTAGGCCCTTATTAAGGGGGCGTTGTCCAGAGGTTCCCTAATCCAATGAAGAATTGCAGGTACGGATTTTCCTTGAGTTGCTCAACCAGCTCCTCGTCTGTGATCGCCATGCGAGCTTTGATGATCAGGGCACCCAATGCCATTCGAAATGGCTTGGCAGGTGCCCCAAAGCCTTTGCAGAACTGCGACGCGTAGTCGTCCTCCAGCTCATCCCAGGGAATGAGCTCAGCAAGCTTGATCCAGCGATTGTCACCAGAGAGTTTGCCGCCAAACGGCAAGAAGAAATCCTCAAACGAGAGCTGATGACGATGCTCGCGCCGATACATGTGGAAAACTCTGGACTGCTTTTCGGCGATATCGAGCCGAATTGAGCACATTCTACAGTTGAAATCTGCTCGGATTCACTGCGGCGCAGCCGCTTTGCCCTTTCTCAGGAGGCCCGAATTACCTGGGGCTTGTTGCTCAACTGTTGTACAAGGTTTGCTCTCGGCAGTATTTCCCGCATCCATGAGTGTAATTATCGACGTGACCCATAACTCCTTTTCAGTGGGAACCTGAGACTTTCACAAGTCCTTGCGGTCAGCAGGAGTCATCAGTGATCATACAAACTCTATTCAGTAGTACTAGAATCTTCAACGCTTCATGGTCAACACTGCGTCTCAAGCTGTCACCGGAGCCGTTGTTGGTTCCTGTCATTGTACTTATAGTACTTCCATAGCTCCCTCGGAATAGGTGGGACTTGGACTGGTCCAGATGGCTTCACGTTCAAGAGCCCACCGCTCCCAGTCCCACCTCTTTGCTGAGGAGGCTGATTCAGCTGTTGCTGTTTATTCTCACATACACGCTTAAAATCTTCAATCCATGTTTTTAATTCGAACTCTTTATTCGCAAGCCCGCCAGATCTAATTCGTGATCGCAGCCTGTCAGAGTACTGCTGATGACGTCTTACTTGCTGTGAAGTGTACCTTTTCCTACTGATTCGCTCCTGAACATACGCTCTTGGGACCACTATATAGACCTTTCTGTATTCGTCGTCAATGAAGCTGCCTAGTATCGGATGTTCTTTGCGCAGCATCTCGATCCTAGAGCTCGAGTCCAAGCCGGGAACCATTGACACCTCCAAAATGTCTACCTGAGAAGGATTGCCCAAAAACTCCTTCATTGCCACTACGTCTTGAGACGCTCTCTTTATTCTAAGCAGTCTATATTTGCAGTCTTCGCTCAATGCCCCTTGCTGGGCGTAAATGCCGTCAGTGCCTGCGAAGAACAGCAGGACAACCAGCGCAGGCACTACAATCAAGAAGTGGCAGACGTATTTCATAAGTTTACCCAAGGGACTAATGACCTCCAGTTTTCAGTGTAGTCTTCAGGTTTCTTTGATAGCCATGGCTTAAATAAGCTTAAGAGCTTGCTGAAGAATCAGCCCACGAGCCCGTTTTCCACAGGCATCAGTTGATGGGCACCTCGAAAAATTGCCTCCACCAAGACGGAGCCCTCAAGCCTGGCCTGAAGTGGCAATGAGTCTCAATTGCCGGATCCCGAAGATCCCGAATTTTTCGAGGTGCCCTTTAGGAGTTCGCTGAAAAACCCGGCCATCTCTGCGAAAATGGGACAGCTGCCCAGCCCAGATGCGAGGTCAACGGGAGCGCAGCGGCTCCCTGTTCTCCTACGTGTCGATCGAGGAGCGGATCCCGGCCAGCCATCCGCTGCGGCGGATCCGGAAGCTGGCGGATCAGGCCCTCGATCGCCTCAATCCCACCTTCTGTGAGCTCTACGCCGCAGAAGGTCGGCCCTCGGTGCCACCGGAGCAACTGCTGCTGGCCTCGTTGCTGCAGGCGTTCTACGGCATCCGCTCCGAGCGCCTGTTGCTGGAGCAGCTCCACTACAACTTGCTGTATCGCTGGTTTGTGGGGCTGAGCCCGGATGATCCGATCTGGCACCCCACCACGTTCACCAAGAACCGCGAGCGGCTTCTCAATGACGACGTCATGGGGCGTTTCCTCGAGAAGCTGATGGGTGCTCCCGAGGTCAAGCCGCTGCTCAGCGACGAGCACTTCTCAGTGGATGGCACCCTGCTGCAGGCCTGGGCCTCCCATGCCTCGCTGGAACGGATCGACGCTCAGGAGGACCCACCGCCCCCGCCGTCAGGCCCGGGCGAGGGTTTTGGCACTCCAAAGCCCGGCAAGAAGAGAGCGAAAGGGGATTTCCGCGGCATCAAGCTCAGCAACAAGACCCATCGCTCCAGCGTCGATCCAGACGCGCTGCTGTGCCGGAAGTCCAATGCCCACCCCGCACTCCCCAGCTACCGGGGGCACGTGCTCATGGACAACCGCCATGCCCTGATCGTCGACTTGCCGCGTCACACAAGCGACGGGCACCGGGGAGAGGGATGCCGCCAAAGCGATGGCGGCTGCCGTCCCCGGTGCCCATCAAAAGACGATCGGCGCCGACAAGAACTACGACCAAGGGCTTTGTCGCCGAGATGCGCCGCATCGCCATGACACCGCATGTCGCTCAGAACACCAGCCGCCCTGGTGGTTCCGCCATCGATGGCCGTACCACCCGCCACGTGGGCTACGCCAAGTCGATCCATGCCCGCCGCGGCATCGAGAAGGTGTTTGGCTGGATCAAACAGTGGGGAGGTCTGCGCCAGTTCAAGCTGCGCGGCACCGAGAAGGTGAGTGCGGTCTACTCCTTCGGAGAAGCCTTCGGCTACGGCCTGAATGTGATCGCCTACAACCTGATCCGCCTGGGCAACCTGCTCAAACCGACGATGGCGGCGGCGTGAACAGGTGGTTGCCCAGAAGTGTGCCCAGACGGCAGTGATCAGGGAGCCCCAAAGGGGCAAAACACACCAAAAGGGGAGCTCTGAGCCGCTGAAACTCTGAAAACCAGACCAAAAGGAGCTGCACCAGCTCTCAGGAGGGAAAAACGCTGCTTCTCAGGCGGTTTTTCCGCAAACTCCTAGAGCGCACCAAGGCTGTGGGCGCTCGCCAGAGAGCTGAGGCCGGATTCGCAGGCTCAAGCGAGGAATCCCGGTAAGTCTGAGCAACTGTGGGTTTCGGTAGAACTGCTCAACAGGACTCAGGCCCTGGCCCCTGGGACGGCGGGAGCTGGGAACGCGCGAACGCCTCGAACGCCTCTGCCGGCATGGGCTTGGCGAAGTAGTAGCCCTGGATCTGATCGCAGCCCATCTGGCGCAGGGCTTCGAGCTGGGACTCCTCCTCCACCCCCTCGGCGATCGTCTCCATCTGCAGGTCCTTGGCGAGGTTGATGATCGCCTGCACGATCGAGGTGTCCTGCTGGCTGCTGCCCAGACCCCGGACGAAGGAGGCATCGATCTTGAGCTTGTTCACCCGCAGACGCTTCAGATAGCTCAGCGAGGAGTAGCCGGTGCCGAAATCGTCGATCGAAAGTTGGATGCCCGCGCTGGAGAAGCGGTCCATCGCGGCGATGGCCGCCTCCGGATCCCCGATCAGCACGGATTCGGTGAGCTCCAGCTCCAGGCGGGAGCCGGTCAGGCCGGTCTCCTCGAGGTAGCCCAGCACCAGATCGGCCAGATTCCGCTGACGGAACTGCACGGCGGAGAGGTTCACGGCCATCGTCCGGATCGCCAGGCCCGTGTTCTGCCAGCGCTTCAGCTGCTGAATCGCCTCGTGCAGCACCCACTGGCCGATCGGGAGGATCAGTCCCGTGTTCTCGGCGATGGGGATGAACTCCTGGGGGGAAACGTTGCCGAGGGCATGGTGGTTCCAGCGCAACAGGGCTTCGGCACCCAGCACTTCACCGGTGCGGGCGTCCACCTGGGGCTGGTAAAGGAGGCGCATCTCCTCGCGGTCGAGGGCGCCATACAGAGCCTTGGCCAGGCGCACCTGCAGCACCACCTGCTGCTCGAGCGACGCCGTGAAGAAGTGCAGCCGGTCGCCTCCCATCCGCTTGGCTTGATACATGGCCGTGGCGGCCTTGCGCATGAGGACCTCGCGGTCGGTGCCGTCCACGGGGAAGAGGGCGATGCCTGTGCTGCTGGTGAGATGGATGGTGTGCGGGCTCAGGGGAAGGGGCTCTCGGAGGCTCTCCTGCAGCCGTGCGCACAGCTGGGCCGCCTCGGTGGCATCCGCACCGGGGAGGGCCACAAGGAATTCGTCGCTGCCGATCCTGCCCACCAGATCGTTCTCCCGCAGACACTGCTTCAGACGCTGGGCCACCTCGCGCAGAACGGCATCCCCGGTTTCGTAGCCGATCGAGCCGTTGATGGCCTTGAAGCGATCCAGGCCCAGCACCAGGCAGGCCAGTGGTTGCTCCTGACGGTGGGTGGTCCGCAGAGCCTGCTCAAGCAGGCTGTTGCTGTTGGTGCGATTGGGGAGATCGGTGAGAGGGTCGTAGTAAGCCAGCGACTCCAGCCGGGATTCGGCCTGCTTCCGGCCCTGGATATCCCGCACGAGCACCACGAAGGTGGGCTCCGGTTCGCGGGGGGGGGCACTTGCGGGCCACCGAGAGCTCGAACCAGTGCTCGCCGCTGGCCAGGGGCAGGCAGATCTGGCGCCCGAAGCTGAAGCCCTCGCGGTTGGCCTCCTCCAAGGCCTCCAGGAATTCGGAGGCGGCATAAGGGGTTAGCAGTTGATCGATCCGGCGGCCGACCATGCAGGGGATGTGCTGCGGCACCAGTGCCTCCTGGTGGGTCTGGGCCTTGAGCACCAGGCCTCTTCGGTCCACTTCGCAGAGCTGATCGGGGATGGCCTGCAGGGTGGCCTGCAGCTCACTGGTGGTGGCGAGCAGCTGGCGCTCCTGCCGCTGACGGACCTGGGTGAGGCGAAGGGACACCAGGCTGATGGTGGTCACCGCCAGCAGACGCAGCAGATACGCACTGGAGCGCAGGAGGTCGAGCTGCAGGCCCACGGAAGTGGCCAGCACCAACGCCAGCAGGTTGAGCAGGGCCACCTGCCGAACGCCGGCGAAGCTGGTGGCCAACAGCACCGGCACCCAGTAAAAGCCGAGCACCGGCACCGTCTGGTTGAAGAAGGCATCGAGGGCGTAGGTGGCCACGATCGCCGCGGCCAGAACGAGTACAGCCCTGGCGCCACCAGGCCTTATTGGAGGGCGGTGCCCTAAGGCTCCGAAGTGGCGAGACAACCAGCGTTATCAGCTGGTGAGCATGCTATGGAGGCCACACACAGGAGGGAGCTCTACAGATTTGCTTATGCTCTACCTTCGCTGTTGCGCGTCACAATGTGGCAGATCGCGCTCAAGGGCTCTCGCAAGGGCAGCGAGCTGAAGCTCCTGCGCTACGGTCCAGGATCCACTGACATCGATCTTGGCCGAGTCGATGAAGTTGCCGCCTTCGGCGAGATGCCTCGCCAGGCTCTGCTGTGCTTCGATCGTTGAGCTCCCACCGGTACGTTGCTACCAACCCGGCGGTCGCATGCCCAGTTCCTGCGATTCGTGATCGCTCTTCTCCCTACCACTGCCGCACCAGAAGCCGCGGGGAGCCGCGCCAAGCTCTGGGGGCTGGCTCTGGTGATGGTCGGGATCTTTCTGCTGGATCTGCTGCTGCCGAGCAGCGTTCCGCTGCTGACGTTCTATTTCTTCGTGGTGGTGCTCTCGGCGAGCATCGCAGCGCCTCGCCAGATGCTCCCGTTGATCGTCGGGGCCTATGTCCTGGCGATCGCCTCCGCCCACACGAGGGGAGAGCCCTTCTCCATCGATTTCGCCTCCCGGCTGCTGGGGCTCAGCGCCGTCACCGCCGCGGCGGTGTGGCTCTCCGACCAGCGCACCCGCGAGCTGGAGCAGCGCCACCGCGAGGAGCAGATCCTCAGGCTCACCTTTGATGCCGCCCCCGCTGGGGTGGCCCTTTCGGACGCCGATGGTCGGCTGATCCGACTGAACAGAGCCCTTTGCGAGATGCTCGGCCTCGATCCAGAGCGCCCGCTCGCCATCCACTGGCGTGATGTCACCCACTCCGATGACATCGCCAGGGAGGAGCAGCTGCTGCAGGAGATCCAGGCCAACCGGCGCGACAGCTATCGGATCCGCAAGCGCTACCTGCGCAGCGATGTCAGCATCCGCTGGATGGACGTCAGCGTGTCCTGCGTGCGCCGGCCCGATGGACGGGTGGACTTCTTCATCGGCCAGGCCATCGACATCACCGATCAGATCAATGCCCAGCAGGACCTGGTGCGATCCGAGGAACGGTTCCGGCTCCTGTCGGAGAACGCCGCCGACGTGGTGATCCAGATCGCCCCCAATGGCACCCTGCGCTGGGTGTCGCCCTCACTCACCGCCGTGCTGGGCTGGCGGCCCGAGGAGTGGATCGGGCATCGCGGCACCGACTTCCTCGAACACCGCGGGTCAGCGAAGCAGTACCAGGCGAATCTTGAGCGTCTGCGGGCCGGAAAAACGGTCGTGGCCCGCGATCGTGTGCGTGCCAAGGATGGGCACTGGCACTGGGCCGAGACCCACGCCAGTGCCTTCCGAGACGCCAAGGGTCGGATGGATGGCTTTATTGCCTCCTTCCGCCTCATCGACACGGAGGTCGCCAAGGAACAGGAGTTGCTGCGCCGCGCTGGCACCGACAGCCTCACCGCTCTGTTCAACCGGGAGGAGATGTTCCGGCAGATTGAGCGCCTCATGGCTCGCCACCAGCGCCGGGGCGAGAAGCTGGCAGTGCTCTTCTGCGACCTGGACCGGTTCAAGAACGTGAACGACATCCATGGCCACCAGGCAGGCGATGCCGTGCTGCAGGAGATCGGGATCCGGGTGCGCTCCTGTCTGCGATCCACCGATCTTGCCGCCCGCATCGGCGGCGATGAGCTGATGGTGGTGCTCACTGACCTCCATGGCCCCGAGGATGCCAAGGCCATTGCCGAGAAGCTGCGGCTTGCAGCCCATGTGCCCGTACCGACGAAGGCGGGCGACCTGCAGGTGAGCATCTGCGTGGGTGTGGCCGTGGCGCAGCCGGATGAGTCGCTCGATGCCTTGATCGCCCGCGCTGACGCCGCCATGTACCAGGCCAAGGAGCAGGGCCGTGATCGGGTGGTCATGATTTCAGCCTCACCGCAGCAGAGACGAGAGTCCTGAGGAGCCTGAGCCAAGGACAGCGTGTAGCCCTTCGCTTGATCAGGCCATGCCAGCGAGAACGGCAGCGGACCTCGGTCTGCTCCACGGCTCTGAACCCGACGCGGAGATCAGCCGGTGGGCCTCCGCTGAATGCGCCTGGGGCCCAGCCTCAGTACCGCGGAGCCGAGCCACGGAGACGGGACGCAGGTGCCCGTGCGCACGAGAGCGCCCCTGCAGCGCGCATTGTGCGCACACAAGACGAGATACAGGCTCAGACCCATTGGTGCAACTAGAGCAAGTGCCTGACTTGCAAGCAGCTGCTCGAAGCCAAGGGCCTCGCCGAGAGGGTCTCGAAGGGCGCGAAATCACCGAGTCTTCTCACAAGCCTTCTCACACCCAAAGCACCAGAGCTCCTCGGCCAGGCGGGCACTGTGGGCTGGATCAGCCCGCGAAGCCGATTCGGCGGAGTGGGCGAAGGCATTGCGCAGCTTGCGCAGGGCAGAGAGAGCCCGCTCCACCGGGACATCGATCAGCCCCAGACGGCGAGCGAGGGCGACCTGCTCCGTCAGTGCTCATGGTGTTCGCGGTTTCCACCACGAGCTGCTGCCAGATCGCCTGCTATGGCCGTTGACGTTGCCCTGGCGATGTTGCAGCGGGACGGCCGCTGGTTGATGCAGCTGCGCAACGAGAGTCCCAGCATCGTCGCCCCAGGTTGCTGGGGTCTGTTCTGGGGCCATATGAATCCTGGTGAGTCGCCGGAGCAGGCCGTGCGGCGTGAGCTGCTGGAGGAAATCAGCTGGCAGCCCCAGGTCCTGCAGCTCGCCATGGTGCAGCAACTTCATCGGCGCACGGCCCATGTTTTTACCGCTGAGCTGTCAGTGCCCTTGGAGCAGCTGCAACTGCTGGAAGGTCAGGACATGGCGCTGGTTTCCATAGAGGAGTTGCTGTCGGGATCGATCTGCAGCGCCCGTCTTGGCAGCCCGCGCCCGCTGGCCAATGGGCTGCTGGAGATGATGCAGCACGTGCTCGAAGTTCAGGCCTGAGCACAACAAAGCCCGGAGCGTTGGCCTCGGGCGTTTGTCTGCTCAGCCGTGGTGCCTTCCCAAGGGGGCCGGGCGCAGCTGTGCGGTCGGTTGATCGTTGTCAGATCAGGGTGTTTTCAGTTGTGGTCGGAGTTGCCGGCGCTGGCACCTGGGGCCAGGTGTCAATCGGGACGTTCCGTTGGGTCCGGGGCACCTGAAGCGGTGCAATGGACGGCGACTTGGCGACACGCCAGGAACGTCAGAAATCCGTCGAGAGTGTTGGAGCAGGGGCCGGATCGTCAGCTCACTCCTATCTTCTGCTCAGGTGGGGTGTCTTCCATGTTCTGGAGCCTCCCGGATGTCGATGGAGTCACGATCGGACGGCTGGCCGTCGGGGGCAAGAGCTGGAGCGAGAACGAAACCGCTCTTCACTAAGGGCAATGGCACTTCATGAATGGCGCTTCATGGCGCAAGGACAGGCCCCCTTGGCGGTGTTGGCAGGATCCCAAGGGACTGCAGGCTGCTGCGTCCCAGCTGCTCGCGTTTGGGGGCATCGGCAGCGCCGGCCATGGCGATGTTGAGGGCAAAGGGGGTGATCTGGTCCCCCTTCTGCACCCAGCCCACCCACCAGCCCACGCCGGCGCTCGGGGCATTTTGCCAGCCGGTTTTGGCATGCAGGCTCCAGCCCGGGCCTGATTCCACCTGGGTGATCTCAGCCACCTGCTCCTGGGCTTTGCGGGGGAAGGGGAGGGATCGGTGGGCCAGGGCTGAGAGGAAGCGGGTCTGCTCGATGGCGCTGATCGCCAGGGGCCCGCGCAACCAGAAGGTGGTCACGTCGCTGCCGATCTGCTCGTTGCCGTAGTGCAGGCGCCCAATCGCGTCTCCCATGCGCTGCAGGCCGATGCGACGGGCCAGCTCCTGATAGAGCGGCACATTCGACACCTTCATGGCGCCGCGCAGCCCCATCGGCTGCAGCCACTCACGCATGAATGGGTTGGCATCCCCGGTGTAGGGAATCACTTCCTCGACGCTGCGCACGGCACCCAGCGACAGGCCGATCAGGGCATTGGCGATCTTGAAGGTGGAAGCGGGCGAGAAGCGCTGCTCCGCCCGGCTGCGGTTGTGACCGAGCAGCTCCCCGCTGCGTTCATCCAGCAGCACGAAGGTGCCCTCCACACCCGCCTGGCGGAACAGCGCTGCCACAGCCGGCTCCTCACGCCAGGGTTCAGCGGCACAGGCAGCCGAAGTGTGCAGGGCCAGCAGTGCCACCGCAAGCAGGGTGCGTGGCGTGCCCATGGGTTCCAGGCGGTGAGGGATGCCGGTCAGCCTCGCCCATGCTTCATGGGAGCACCAGCTCAGCCGGGCCAACTCCACCCTCTTGTCGTCCAGCCCTCCCACCAGCTCTGTGAGCTTTTCCTGGGAGGTGACCACCAGCCACATCTTGCCGCGGCCGATCCTCCCAAGGTTCTGCACCACGGCCTGTAGATCGAGCATCTTCTGAACATCCCGGGCCACCCGATACGGCCTACACCTGGTGCCAGTGATCCAAGGCTGATCGCCCCAGATCTTGTGGAGTCCGATCAGAAGTTCATAGGGCTGAGAGTAAGGGCAGATACGAACTGATGCTCTTGCTCGATCAAGCTGGGGTTGCCGATCGTTGACTGGCATGCTGTCCGCTTTCCATGGAACCACCCACCATGGCTCAATCTCCCATGGGTATTAATTTCTGGCCTGCCCATCGCCAATGATTCAAGCCCGTCTAATTCAGGACTGTTGTCCACTTCGTGGAAAATCGCTTCCAGGTCGCTGTCCATAGATTCTGTAAGCCAGTTATGTGCGAACTGTGCGTCTTGTGATGGGCGTCACTATCCCTTTGAATTGGGGGTCTCTTCGGATCCCCAGACCGCATCGCTGGAATCGTCCTTGACCAACATTCAATGGGAGCAGGGCCCCGCTCCCCCTCACCGGAATTTCCCTCGCCCAGTTGCGGTCTTACTGCTTGACTTAATGCATCGCATCATCGACTTGGGCAATATACGTATTGATCACTTGGCCGGCTTCCGCTGGAGGCGTGCACACTTAGGTCGATGGGTCTTGGCGAGGAGAATCGGCTCACTTGGCTCTCTTTAACTGGGAGAGCATCACTCTTCCCGTGAACCAGCTCGCTTGCCGGACGGCCGAGTCCCAATGGCGACCTTGGTACTGCGCAACCGTCCGTGTGGCTGCTTGCCCTCCGCTCCCGCTGCTTGTTCGTTTCTGGATCCGCGAAGTCCTGGGGCCAGAGAATTATCCAGACGACTGATGGATGCAAGCACTTCTGTGCATCTCTGCTGCTCTACACAGCCGAAACGCGCCGCCATAATTAGTGGATAGAAGTGTCTAGACAGGCCACAGGCGATGCCCAAGCAGCTTGACCCATTCCGCCAGACAGCTTCGGTCGACTGTGGCAAGGGTGGGCGCCCACGCTTGGCAGTCAGCAGCCGTGACTTGTATCAGATCGAACACTTCGCTGGGATTGGCTTGACGGTCTCCGAGATCGCCTCTCTGCTGCGGGTGAGCGAGCGAACGCTCTATGTCTGGCTGCATGATCCGGAGGTTAACGCAGCCTTTAGAAAAGGCAGGACATCCAGCCTCGCTGTCGCGGGCAGAATGCTCTGGGAAAGGATCAATGCAGGGGATCTCGGCGCCATCATCTGGTACGAAAAGACACGCGGTCACCGCTCGGACCGAGTTCATGTCCTCAACGAGGACGATGCCCGCTCGTTAATGCGCCGCATCCGAGGGCTTTCTGATGAGCAACTTCGGCATATTGCTAGTGGTGGATCTCCGCTTGATCTGCTCGATCAATCTGATTGATTGGCGATCTTCATGACCAATCTGAGTCCTTCTTGCGCAATGAGCTTGGATGCGCTTATTTCCGCTGTCTAAGCCGATCTTTCTGTGATCGGCAGTACTTGCGCCTACTAGGTGGTCCAAGGAAACTCTGGAAAACCTTCCCGATCCACGCGAAAATGGCCGCGTGATCGCAAGTCTGTACTGGGGTGATGGGAGGCAAGCAGCTCGGGTTCAGCGACTACGAGCAGTCCACTCGCCCAAGAAGCGCACCCGCAAGGAAATCTTTCTCAGCAAAATGGAAGCGGTCGTTCCCTGGCGGGGACTGGTGGACCTAATCGGCCAGTATTACCCCAAGACCAGCAAGAAGGCCGCGGACGATGATCAGCTGTCGCTTGCGGTGGGCGCGGGAGCGAGAGCGGCGGGGCAGGTCAGGCGCCGGGATGGTGGGAAGGGGGCAACCAGGCGGGCGGGATGGCGGTCATGGCCTCCCCTCCCTGCGGTCGTACGACTGGGCCAGCATCAGACAGGGCGGTGCCGTCGTGTGGCTCCAGAGCCTGGCTGAGGTATGGCTCTGGCGCCTGATACGGCTGGAGTATGGCTGCTCAGCCATAGTTGAGATCCCTTGCGCTGGAATGGATCTGGCCTGAAGTATGGCTGTATGGCTGATCTGGCTCCTGTCCGTTGAAATTGGCCATTGGGAGGGGGAAGAGAAGGGAAGAGATAATAGAGCCATACAACCATACATAGAGTTACTTCCCTTGCACTGGAAGGGATCTGGGGTATGGCTGCCGAGCCATAGTTCTGCCATAGAACCAGGCCTCATGGCAGTTCTCCCGTCGCCCGGTACCGGATCGCACCGCGGTTCCCCTCCTGCACCTCGCCGTAGCCCGCACGGCGGAGCGCCTGCATCGCGGCGGTGATTGAGGCAAGGTCAGCCTCTTTCCGCTGCTGCTTGCTGAGCTTCATCCTCACTTCTCCAGGGCTGAAGTCAGTTCGGGCGGCCTGCGCGATCCTGTGTACCAGCTGCAGCAGCGGGGTGGCGCCACCGCCCGCGGCTTCCGCGTGGATTCCCAGGGCAAAGGCATCGAGGCAATCCACCAGGGTGGTTGCCCGCTCCAGCGTGGCAGCGCCGATCGGGCCGGTGTCCGGCGCTTCCCTGGTCGCGATGGCCAGCAGGTGCAGGACACCAGCGACCCGTAGGGCCTTGCCGGCGGCCTTGCCGTGCAGTGCAGCATGGGCTGGCAGGGTTGACTCCAGCGCCAGCACCTGTTTCCCATGGTGGTACTGGCGGAATGCAGCCCTGGCATCGTCGCTGAGCCGGTATGGGCGAGGCTTCAGGGCGTGCACCTGAGAGGCGACACGCTGTAGGTGATCCGCGGCCTCCAGTGCTTCCCGGTCGTCATCGTCTTCGGGCAGCGCTACCGCGACGGCAGGCACCGGAGCGAATAGGAACCGGGCCCAGAGGCCGGAATCGTCGCCATTGGCCACCAGGCGCCGCAGTACTTCGGTTTGCGTGCTGCCGTAGATCGACACCGCCGAGCGCCGGTACTGGCGGCCCTGGCCAGCCACCCGCAGGGAGGTCATACCGCCGCCGTCGAAGAGCTCCAGCAGCTGCTCATGGTCACCACCCTTGCCGCCGCGGTAGGCGTTCAGGGAGCCGAACAGGGCTTTCAGTTCGTCGCGGTAGATCAGCAGGGGGAGTCCCTGCCGTTCGTTGATCGCCAGCGTGTTGGCCAGGGCCTCGCCGGTGTGGTCGTTCGTCAGCAGCTGGGCGAGTTGCGGCGGGTCGGGGCATTCGTTACGTTTGAGGCCCTGGCACTCGCGGTGCCAGGCTTCCATTCGCCCCTCGTGCTGTTCCCACAGGGAGGCCTCCAGTGGTTCCCTCGGGTGGCGCACGAGCAGCCGTCCGGCGGGGCTCTTCATAGTGCCGCTGGCTCCCACCAGGCAGGCGTAGAGGTTGACCGGCACAACCAGGTTGGAGGCGGCCGAGCCAGTGACCATGGTGCCGAGCTTGGCCAAGCTGGCGACAGCTGCGAGAAAGGGCAGCGCCGCCGATGGCCCGGACACCGGCAGATAGCGGGAGCGGGTCTCGATGGCCTCGGCCACCGATGCAGGCAGCAGGTAATCCAGGGTGAGTGCCCGCCCGATCTCCTGCCGATCGGCTTCCGCAGCAAGGGCTGCGGCCTCTGCTTCGAGGCGGTGGGCGGTCTCCTGTTCAGCCTCCAGCTCCTGCCAGATCGACCGCAGGGCAGAGATGGGGAGGCCATTTGCTTCGGCCAGTTCGGTGAGATCGGCCTGCAGCTGGCTGCCGCTGATCTTCCCGACCCATCCGCGCATCGTGGCCATGGCCTCCGCCATGGCGACACCGGCACCATCGGCCTGAGCCGCATCGCGGGTGGCCTTGAGCGGGCTGGCGGTGTCGATCGGTTGCGTGAGGTCGTCGTCGTACGTCATGCCGCCACCTCCTGCGGTGTGGCGGTCAGGGCCTCGATCTCTGCAGCCGTGGGGCTGCCGAGCATGACGCGATCGAAGCGGACGCAATCTTCGATCTCAAACACCAGCTGCTGGAGCCAGAGCAACACCACGGGCACCAGCTCGGCGGCCTCGGGCACCTCACGGCGGAGACTGTGCAGCTGCCGCAGGAAGTCCTGCAGGCTGGCCAGGCAGGCGGTAGCGATCGCCTGATCCCGGCGCAGTTCGGCGGGCGTCAGCCAGTAGGGATCCCGGGCCCGCAGAACCGCGTGATACTGCCGCCGGATCCGAGCCAGCTGGCGGCGCAGCTCCGGTGCCAGCGCCGTACGGATCTTCCGTCGTACGACCGGCGACCGGCTGAACGCGGCGCGGGTGACCTGGGGCTTCATCAGGACGACGCTGTTCCCGCCGTAGCCACCGTTCAGGTTGACCACGGCCCAAGGTTGCCCTTCGATCGTGATCACCTCCCTCAGCCGCAGTCCTGGTGGGTGGTGGCTGCTTCCCTTCCAGCAGCTGATGAAGTCCTGGCTGCGTCGGCACTTGGAATCCTTTGCCCTCCCGCAAAGTGGACAGGGGAGGCGTCGGCTGCTGCCAATCCATCGCTGACGCCTATTGAAGGGTCTTGTCTCGCTCTCTCCAACACCGCGTATCGGGAGAACATCGATCTCCTGATTACGTGCCCGCAACTGTGGGGTGCAAGTTACCCATGCACGATTGCCTTCGTTTGGCGTGGACATGGCTCAGCCCTCCATTCCGTTGGAGGGACTTGGCAGGAGGTAGGTCTCCAGCGCCGTTGGATCAGCGGCGCTGAGCCGCTGAAGGGCTGCCCGGCATTCGGAAATGTTCCACATGCAGGGGGCTGTCTGTCCCATGCCGCGGCGGTAGTAGCAGAGGCCGGCTGACAGCACGCCAGCAGCCTTCAGCTTTTGGAGTGTGCTTCGTCCTATCCCCAGCGCTTTGCAGGCTGTGGCTGTGGTTGCCCAGTGCTCTTGGAGGGCGCGGGTGTTCATGAATGTGTATCCCCGTACGCATTAGCTTTCCGGCCCCGCCTCTTTGCCCCCTCGTCCGGGGGGCTGGCCGAGGCGTCACCGGCCTACAAACCCACTTGCGCACGCGGATGTCAGCGCCCTGAGAAATCCCCGGCAAGCTTCGGAACCGCTTGATTTCCAAGCTCCCGTGGCGGGGATGTGCCGACAGGCCTCAATCCAGATGGGTCGCGCGAGACCCCAGTGCGACGTGTGATCTCTAAGGCGATCCGCTCGAGGTTGATCAGCAGATGCGACCAGCGCTTATCGCTGGAGACCAGACCTCCTCTGCACACAACCTGCACACAGTCTCAATTTCTGCCAAAGAAAAAGGGCTCTCGGATTTCCCGAGAGCCCTTGGTGTAACTGGAATCGGGGCGACAGGATTCGAACCTGCGACCTAGTGCTCCCAAAACTCTCTTTTACGGGTTTGAGGGATCGATTGCCAGGACTGGAGTCTGGGCCGAAAAGCACTGCTGTCACTGCTGTTTGCCGTGCAAGGGGATGGCAGCCCACGGCAGCCCGTGCCAAGCTGAGGGGGTCGATTTGCTCACATATTTGCTCACATGGGAGCTTCTAGAGCCTCAGATGCCTGGGCTTCTGTGCTCCGCTCCGGCCTGCGCCTCTCCCTCACCCAGCGAGGCACGAGCAGCGGCTGGCGGGTTTCCGATCTGCGAGGGCGTACGCGCCTCACGGTCGATGGCGCCGGCGGTCGTCATCAGGTTCTGTTGCCCATCGAATGGGCCCATGACCAGGCCGATGCGATCCGAGAGACGGTTCTGGCGATCCACGCTGCCCATAGCGAGGGACTTTCACTCGATCGGGCCATTGCAGCCGCACTGGCCATCGGTGAGCCAACAGCTGATCCGGATGCTGGCCCTATCGATTGGCCTGAGCTGGTTGAGCGATTCAAAGCCCGAAAGCTGAGCAGCGGAGCCATCAAGCCCCGGACCTGGGCCGCCGTTTATCAGCGCCGAATGGCAGAACTGCTGGCCATCCTCGCCAGCAAGAAAGCACCAACCAATCCCCGGGAACTGCTGGAAGCAGTGACGGCTCGCTGGTCTGATCAGCCTGGCTCCCGTGGCCGGCAGATGCAGGTGCAGCAGACCGCGGCGCTGCTGCGATGGGGGGTCGATAACGGCGCTCTGGCTGTGGAATGGGCCCCACCTCTGGATCTCGACCCCTTTGTGGGCCGCAAGCGGGAGGGTCGGTCGATCACCACCCCGATCGAGGTGAAGCACATCCTGGAGTTGGTGGAGGCCATTCCGGATGCCCGTTGGCGCCTCGCATTCCAGTTGCTGGCGGCTTATGGCCTCAGACCAGAGGAGCTGCAACACCTTCAGCTGCGCGGCGGCCGCCTGTGGTGCAACTACCGCAAGAACACCAGCCGAGGAGCGACAAAGCCGAGACCGCTGCGGCTGCTGCCCTGCGATGACTGGGCTGAGGCCTGGGACCTGTTGGAACAGTTCAAAGCCCAGCCACTACCGCCGATGCGGCCGGGCTACGGCGCCGAGGATCTGGGTCTGTACATGCGCCGGCGCCGGCACTGGCAGGATCTGCGGCAGCAGTACGAGGCAGAAGGGGAGAAGCTGGTCCTCTATTCCGCCCGGCATGGCTACGCCCACCGCGCCCACCTGATCTGCGAACTGCCGCCGAAGGTGGCCGCTGCCGCCATGGGCCATAGCGTCGAAACGCACCTGGCGGCCTACAGCAAGTGGTGTGGTGACGACGTTGTAGATGACGCCTTCGAGCGGGCCGCGGCACGCCTTGGTCGATGAACGTCCCGACTGCGATCCACGACGCCCAGAGGGACACACTGCCCGTGGCGCGAGCGATGGCTCCCTTCCCCGTACCAGGAAGCAACGGATCACTCCCCCTGGTGTGCTCATGACAGGAGTGATACGTTGTCTTTGTGGTTCCCCTGCGGGACTGATTGCTCGCATTCACCATGAATCCCAAGGAGCTGCGGCTTGCTCAGATGGATGCGGTGCTTCAGGACGCCGCCAGCCATTCACTGGCGCAACGGCCGCCGGCGGGCTGGCTGCGGTCCATCCGTGAGGCCCTGGGCATGACCTCCGCTGCACTTGCGGCTCGCTTAGAAATCACCGCTTCCGGGTTGCGAAAGCTGGAACAGGCCGAGGCGACCGATGCCATCACGCTCGGCACCCTGCGGCGGGTGGCCGAGGCGCTCGACTGCGAGCTGCAGTACACGTTGGTGCCAAGACAGCCGCTGCGGGAGATGAGAAGGCAGCAGGCCCTGAGGCTGGCGCAGCAGTGGCAGCAACGCGCCGGCCGCACCATGGCGCTGGAAGCGCAGCCCATCGATTCGCCATCCGAGGGAGCACAGCAGCGGCTCGAAGCCATGGCTCAGGAGATCCTCCGCACCAGCGGCACCCGGCTATGGGGTTGAACGAGGACCTACCGGCCGGGGCGACGCCTCTCGATGGGGAGGGGCTGGAGGGGCTGCTGCCCTCCCATCTGGTGAATCGCAGCCAGCTGAACGAATGGGAGCAGCAGAACATCGAAGCTGCTCTGCTCTGGCTGTCCCGCCAGCGACGGCCCCGGCCGCTGGAAGAAAGCTGGCTGCGACGCCTGCACCGCGAGATGTTTGGCCAAAGCTGGCGTTGGGCCGGTCAGTACCGGATCAGCGACAAGAGCATCGGCGCCGACTGGCGGCAGATCCGGATGCAAGTCCCGGCCCTGCTGGCCGACATCGCCTTCCAGGTGGAGCACCGGGTGGATGTGGTGGATCTGATCGCCATCCGTTTCCATCACCGGCTGGTCTCCATCCACCCCTTCCCCAACGGCAACGGTCGCCACGCCCGCCTGATCGCTGACGCGTTGATCGAGCAGCTGGGTGCACCTCGCTTCTCCTGGGGCAGCAGCAGTTCCCTGGTGAATGCCTCAGCTCTGAGGCAGCAGTACATCAGCGCTCTTCAGCGAGCTGACCGCGGTGATCTCACTGCACTGCTGGCCTTTGCCCGAGAGAGCTGAGCAGGCACCGCAGGGCTCCGGTCGGCGACGGCCGTCCTTCAGCGTGCCACGGCTGCGCCGTGGCGTGCATCGGCCAGCCGCCGCCGCCCTCCGCTCCGGGGCCGGTGTGGGGGTGGCGGGCAGTGTCGCTCTCCCGCGGCTGCGGTGTGCCGTGCCCTCGCCCGCATCGATGGGGCTTGGGTGAAGCCTCAGGTTTCCTCGCGCGGCTGCGCGGCCAGCTGGGCATTCAGCGTTGAATCTGGCGGGGTTGATTATCAGCTTCTAGATCCGTTAGGGCATGGCTTTGCTTTGCGTAGATCCATTGCCCCGCAGTCGCTCTGCTCACTGCTAAGTGCGTTTGTACTGGTAGAATAAGGGCTGCGCCAAAGGCCACGAGCCCATCGCCTGCGGCAACGAAATCCCCGGACAACTTGCCCCATTCGTTTGCTCTGTAGCTCATGAGCTTGTCCTCTGCTGCAGTGGCCCAGGCCGCTGCATTGCCTCTCCCTGGTCTCCTGCCGCCGCCGGTGCTGGCGCATCGCTCGGTCGTCATCGTCGCCGCCGGTGGCCGTGATCTCGTCTGGCCCCAGGAGCGCATCGCCTCCGCCCTGCTCCAGCGCAGCGGTGGCCGGCCTGTCCATCTGCTGCTTCATGGCGGGGCCCGTGGCGCTGATCGCGCCATCGGTCGTGCGGCCCATCAGCTCGGCTGGCGGGTTCAATCCCTCGCCGCTGATTGGCGCCGCTATGGCCGCAGTGCCGGCCCCATCCGCAATCGCCTTCTGCTTGAGCAGGCCCTGGTGGAAGCCCAGGCCCACACCTCCCCAGCCTTCAGCGTCTCGGTGCTGGTGATCGCCTTCCCCGGTGGGCCTGGCACGGCCTCGCTGGTTCAGCAGGCCCGCCGCTGCTCCGCCCGTTCGCCGGTGCCGGTGGTGGTGATGGAGGTGCCGCCGCCGTTCTCGCCGGAGCCCCTCCCCGCTTGAGCGGCAATCGCCGCCCCGTTCTTCTCGTGTTCCATCTTCATTCATCACCCCATGGCCGCGCTCACTGCCCCAGCCGCTCCGCTCTCCCCATCTCTCCCCCAGGCCGCCGGGCCGTCCTGCACCCTGCAGCGTTCCGGTTCCCTCTGGCAGCTAGGCATCGAGTCCCAGGAGCTCACCACCGCCATTGCCCAGCTGGCCGAGCGGCTGGAAACCGATGAACCAGACGAACGCCAGCAGATCCTCGGCGAACTCGAGACCGCCCTGCTGGCCGATGAAGGCAACAAGGCCGCCATCGCTGCCAAGGCCGATGCCACTTGCTGGGTGATCGAGCACCTGCGCGGCCAGGCCGCCTACCGCCAGCAGCAGGCCAAGCGGCTCACCGCCCTGGCCGCCGGCGACAACAGCCGCGCCGATGCCCTGGAGCACTCCCTCGTGCTGGTGCTGACCCGCCTGCAGCCCAAGGCCACCCGGTTCAGCTTTCCCAACCACGAGCTCACCTCCCGCAAGTCTCAGGCCGTCGAGATCGACGACGAGGAAGCCCTCGATCCCCAGTGGCTCGCCGTCACCACCACCAGCAAGCCGGACAAGGCCGCCATCAAAGAGGCCCTCAAAGCAGGCCGCCACATCGAAGGCGCCCACCTCCTCTCCCGCCGCAGCTGGCGCATCCACTGACGGCCAGAGGCCGTCTCAAGCAGAGCGACACACCACCGATCACCCATCACCGGAGCCATGGATCTCTCCAGCTACGCCAGCGCCACCGGCACCAACCGCCCCACCAGCTCCCGGCCCAGGGGCCACATCTGGTCGACCCGGCTGTGCAGCTGGGTGGTGCCGATCACCCGCAAGGGCAGCCGCCGGCCCTCCCCCCAACACATCTTCTGCAGCGAGCCGCCCTGCTGGTTGTTGATCGAGCCGCTCAACACGGAAGGCAACGCCAGCTGAGCTGATCTCTCCCCGTCCCCGCCATCACGCCTCATCTCCGCCACCCCATCCCATCGCCGCCATGACCTGCACCTTCTCTGCCGAGCAGATCACTGCCCTCTCCGCTCCACTGGATCGCGCCAAGGTGCGCCAGCGCGAGCAGGGCCGCAGCTCCGTCAGCTATCTGGAGGGCTGGCAGGTGATCGCGGAAGCCAACCGGATCTTTGGCTTTGACGGCTGGCAGCGCCAAACCGTCGCCCTCCGCTGCGTCAACCAGAGCGAGCGCACCATCGGAGCCAGAGGCACGAGCCGGGAGCAGCGCCCCGGCTGGGGGGTCACTTACACCGCCCGCGTGCGCATCACCGTCGGCGAGGGCACCGGTGCCCCGTTGATCCGCGAGGGCTGCGGGGCCGGCCACGGCATCGACACCGACCTGGGCCAGGCTCATGAATCCGCCCTCAAAGAGGCCGAAACCGACGCCATGAAGCGGGCGCTGATGACCTTCGGCAATCCCTTCGGTCTGGCGCTTTACGACAAGCAGCAGCGGGAGGTGACCGGGGCTGCTGGTGGGGGAGGTGCTCGTCCCGCCAACCAGCCAGCGGGCAGGCCCTCAGCGTTGCGAGTGGTGCCCGATGCATCGGCTCCAGCTCAGCACCGAGCCCCATTCACTCAGGAGGCCCAGAGCGAGGCGACATCGAAACCTGCGCCACCCGCAGCTGCAACAGTTCAAGCTGCTCCAGCTGATGCAACAGCCCGACCACAACAACCGGATCCCGGCCTGATGCCTCTCGATCCTGCCACCATTCGTCAGCTGCACGCCACCATCCGGGCCCTGCCAGCGCCGGTGCTGGAGGGGTTCAGCAAGGCCTTCCGCAAGCGGTTCCAGGTGCCGGCTGATGCCCCCTCGATTGCGGATCGGATCTGCCACCGCAGGCATCACGACTGGATTGAGACGTTTCTGGTTCAGCACCAGTCACAGCTAGAGACAGCCGCTCTCCACCACGGCTGAGCTGATCGGACAGGACAGGACACGACAGGGGCAACCGTGCTAGTACATGCGTACGCATTAGCCATGAGTCATGGGTGCCCCTCTCCCCCGACCAGCAGCACTGAATGCCCGGCTCGAAACCCCGATCGAGGAGTGGCCCTACCTCGATGAGGGCACCCTGCAGAAGACCCGCAGCCGCAAGGTCTGCATGACCTGCCACTGGTTCTGCCACCACGCCGGGGTGAACTGCATCCCGGTGCTCACCTGCCAGCTGCACCAAGGGCTGATCGCGCATGGTGAGCACCTCACCAGCCGCTGCCAGGGCTGGACCGACGACTTGGTGCGGCAGAAGGGCTGGGCGCCGGAGGTGGCCTGAGCGGCATATGAACTTCACGGACAGGCCCGACCGGCCGCCGCTCTCACCCCGGGAAGGCTGGCTGAGCGACGGCCGCCAGGTGCTGCACTTCATGCCACGGCGTTACGACCGCTGGAGCCAGAGCCTGGAGGTGACCCTCGGGGAGCTCATACCCAGCGGAGAGCCAGCACTATTCCAAGCTGCGCAGGGAGCTCACAGGCGAGCAGGCGATCCGGCTCTGGGCCCAGAAGCGGCAGCAGGGCTGGCAGGTCTGTGCGCAGCATTGGGAACTTTCGCCGCTGCCGCAGGGCTGATTCGACCTCCTGCTGTCGCATGCCCCAGCAGGCGAGAGCCGATGCCTGCTCAGTGGCGATGGCGGTGATGGGTGTCGCTGACGTGTGGGTGTGCGTGCTCCAGCTCCCCGTGGCAATGCTCATGGGCGTGCCAGAAGGGCTGATCGGCAGCGACACCCTCGAGCTCCTCGGGTTGATGGCGGTGCTCGTGATGGGGATCGCCGCCGAGTGGATCGTGCCGGTGGCGATGGGCATGACGGAGCACGTCATGGCGATGCCAGTGGCTGTGCTGCTCCAGCAGCAGCAGCAGAACACCCGCGGCCATCAGGCCAGCGGCCACCAGCAACTGGGGCGTGAAGGCCTCGCGCAGGATGACCAGGGAGAACAGGGCACCCACGAACGGCGCGGTGGAGAACAGCACCGCCTCGCGGGCAGCACCGAGATCGCGCAGGGCCAGCAGATCCAGCCAGATCGAAATGCCGTAGCCCAGGGCCCCGATCGCCAGCAATGCCAACATGACTGGCAGCGCCGGGAAGGGGTGCCCGAGCAGCAACGCCAGCGCCAGCATCGGCAGCGACGCGCCCGCGGCCTTGCAGGTGGCGATCTGGATCGGATTGCGCAGGCTGAGGCTCTGGCTGAGGTTGTTATCGATACCCCAGGCCAACGTGGCCAAAGCGATCAGGGCACTGCCCCCTGCATTGGCTCCGCTGAGGGAGCCCTCGGAGAGCAGCACCGCCGCGGCGATCGTGAGCCCAGCGGAAAGCAGTCCCCGCCGGCCTAAGTGCTCTCGCCCCAGCAGCACGGCGATCGCCAGGGTGAACACCGCCTCCAGGTTGAGCAGCAGCGAGCTGGAGGCCGCGGGCAGGCGCGCCAGGCCCATCACCAGGGCTACCGGTCCCACCACGCCGCCGAGCAGGGTGAGGGCCGCGAGCGCTGGCCAGTCCTGCCTGCCTACGGAGGTTTCGGCCTCGGTGTCTCGGAACAGCCGCACCGTCAGTAGGGCCAGGGTGGCGCCCCCATAGAGCAGCCCGGCGATACTCAGAGCCGAGCCAGAACCAGTCACGGTGCTGATCAGCGGGGCGCTGATGCCGAATAAGACGGCGGCCGCCAGGCCAGCCAGCTGTCCACGTCGGAGAGAAGACTTGGCCATCGACTGCTTTCGGACGCTCGATCAGTTCTCGCTTAGTCGCCGTTCCCCGGCCAGGGCATCACGCAGTTTTGCCGTGTTCCCACTAAGCAGGATCTCGCTGCCGCGCACGCCTTGCAGGATTTCAACGCGCTCAGCGGACTGCTGGCCCACCACCACCGGAACTGGCTCCACTACGCCCCGTTGATAGCGGAACACCACCGCCATGCCATTGACCAACTGAACAGCATCCGCCGGCACCGTGAACCGTTGCGCGGAGGCCGGCACCTGGACAAAGGCCGTCACAGCCGTGCCGGCAGGGGGCATGGGCGCATCCACCGTCTCGGCGCGCACCACGGTGACACGATTTCCACTGCCGCTGTCGGGGACCACCGCCAAGACGCGAGCCCGCAGATCCCGCGATCCTGCTCTCACCCGCAGTCGCTGGCCGATCTCCAGGTTGGCGGCCAGCACCGGCGACACCAGGAAGCGCAATTCGCTGCCGCGAGCATCGCTGATCTGGGCCACCTCATCGCCGGTCTGGAGCACTGACCCGGGGGAGGTCTTCACGGCGGCGATCTGGCCACGGATCGGACTGCGGATCAGCAGGCGTCCCATGGCATCGGGCTGTCCCATCGCCATGGCCTTGGCTGCCGCCGCCCTGGCGGCATTGGCTGCGGTGACGCTGGCGATGCGGCGGCTCTCCAATTCCTGGGCCGAGAGCGCCCCCTGCTGGGCCATCGGTAGGGCCAGGCGATACTGATAACCAAGGGACTGCGCCGTGGCCTGGGCTGTATCCGCATCGGCTCGCACCACCGCCGCGTCGGGGCTCTGAACTTCAGCGATCGGCTCACCGGCCTGGACGGCAGCGCCTGGTGCCACCAGCAGGCGAACGATGCGGCCGGCCACCTGCATGCTTGCACTGGAGCGCGCTCCGACGGCTGCGTCCACAAACCCGGAAATCGGACGTGCGGTGCCCGTGCTCAGATCTGGGCGAATGGTGCTGAGCCCCGAGCGCCGCAATTGCTCTTCACTGAAGGCAAGGGAGCCGCTGCGCGTGGTGCTTGCTGATTCTTTAGCCACGGGCACGGTGGCTGGGCCCGGCTGGAGGCGCCCCAGCGCGATGCCCAGCAACAGGGATCCTCCGAGGGCCAAAGGAAGCAGCACCTGGGGCTGACGCAGACGATCCTTGATGCGATGCAGGCTCGGGTTCATGGATGGGACGCAACGAGGGAGGGCGACGGAGCTGCGACAGGAGGCAACAGCCAACGGCCAAAGCGCACGTACAGCGCGGGCAGCACCAGCAGCGTCAGCGCCGTGGAGGTGATCAGGCCGCCCAGCACCACAACGGCCAGGGGCTGCAGGATTTCGTTGCCGGCCCCGAACGCCAGCGCCAACGGCAAGGCGCCAAGGGCCGAGGAGAGGGCTGTCATCAGGATGGCGTTGAGGCGCTCCAGGCTTCCCTCACGGATCACCTCGCCCAGGGGTTGCCCTGCGCCATGGCGGCGGTTGTAGTTGTCCACCAGCAACAGCCCATTGCGCACGGCGATGCCAAACAGCGTGATGAAGCCGATCAAGGAGGCGATCGATAGCACTCCTCCCGTGAGCAACACCGCCACCACACCTCCGATCAGGGCCAGGGGCAGGTTGAGCATGATCGCCACTGTGGCGGGCACTGATTTCACCGAAATCACCATCAGCACACTGATCACCACTGCGGCAACAGCGCTGTAGAAGACCAGAGACGCGGTTGCCCGTTCTTCTGATTCGAACTGACCGCCGTAGCGGATCGTGTAGCCCTGAGGCAGTGGCACCTCACGGGCGATGGTGCGCTGGATGTCTTTGACGACAGTGCCGAGGGGCCGGCCGCTGACGTTGGTGGAGACCACGATCATGCGGGAGACGTCCTCCCGGTTGACGACGTTGGAGCCGAGGCCTTCGTCGATCCAGGCGACGCTGCCCAGCGGCACCGTCATGCCATTGGAGAAGGCCACCGGCACCGAGCGAATGGCCTCCAGGTTTGCGCGCGCGTCCGGCTGCAGCTGCACCAGCACATCGCTGCGCACGCCGGCTTCCACCACGTGGCCCACCACCTTGCCGTTGAAGGCAATCTCCACGGCCTGCGACAGCTTTTCAATGCTGAGGCCAAGGGCCGAGGCCAGGGGGCGGTCGTAGTGGATCTGCAACTGGGGGATGGGCAGCTGGGGCTCCAGCTGCAGATCCACCACTCCGGTGATCGGCTTGATCGCTGTCTCCACGGCCTCGCCGATGCGGCGCAGCTCGCCCAGATCGGTGCCGTAGATCTTGATCGCGATGGCACTGCGGACCCCGGAGAGCACCTCATCCATGCGGTGGGAGATGAAGCCGCCGATGTTGGAAGCCACGCCCGGCAGCTTCTGAAACGCCTGCCGCAGTTCAGCAATGGCGGCTGGGCGGTTGGCCATCGCCTGATCGCTGAGTTCCACATCCACATGGGCAAGGTTCACACCCGCACCATCGGCATCACCAGGCGCGCGGCCGGTGCGCACCTGCACCCACTCGAACAGAGGGTTGTTCTGCAGCGAACGGGTCAGGGCCAGGCCGGCCCGATTGGTCATCTCCAGCGACACCCCGGGGTAAAGCACCATCGAATTCACCAGCGACTTTTCACGGAACTCGGGCAGAAACACCCGTCCCAGTGCCGGCAGGATGAGGGTGGTGGCGATCACCAGAGCAAGGGCCATGGCCAGCACCCGCTGCGGGGAGGCCAGGGCCAGATCCAGCACAGGGCGATAGAGGCGCTGGGCCTGGTTGGCGATCCAGGTGTTCTCCTCCGGCAGCTGAACCGGCGCCAGCAGGATGGCGCAGAGGGCAGGTGACAGGGTCACTGCTACCAGGGTGGAGCTGCCGATGCAGAGCAGGTAAGCCAGGCCCATGGGCGCAAAGATCCGTCCTTCCACGCCGGTGAGCGAGAAGATCGGCGCGAACACCACCGCAATGATCACGGTGGAGAACAGCACGGGCTGGCGCACCTCCAGCGAGGTGTCAAACACCACTTGCAGCGGTGATTTGGGCGTGCTGCTCGCCTGGTTGCGGCACAGGCCCCGGTAGCAGTTCTCCATGTCGACGATCGAGTCGTCGACCACCGAGCCGATCGCCACCACCAGCCCGCCCAGGGTCATGGTGTTGATCCCCAGCCCAAGCGCTTTCATCAGCATCAGGCCGATCAGCAGCGAAAGCGGAATGGCGCTGAGGCTGATTATGGCGGCCCGCCAGTTCATCAGGAACAGCACGATCACCACCGAGACGATCACCACCCCCTGCAGCAGCGACTCGCTCACATTGCGGATGGCGCTGTCAATGAAGTTGCTCTGCCGAAAGGTGACGTGGGTCTGCACATCCGCCGGCAGGGTTCGGTTCAGTTCGGCCAGGCGTCGCTCCACCGCGCGGGTCACGGTGGGTGTGTCCACGTCGGGCTGCTTGGTCACCATCAGCACGGCGGCGGGCTTGCCGTTGAAGCTGGCGTCACCCCGTTTGAGAGCCGCGTCGCGTTTGACCTCCGCCAGGGTGGAAAGCAGCACCGGTTGCCCCTGCTCGTTGCGCACCGCTGCATCAGCCAGGTCGCTGACTTGCTCGATCTGTCCCATCGGGCGGATCAGCCGCTCCTGGCCGCCGGCAATCAGGAAGCCTCCGGGGCTGGTGGCCATGGCATTGGAGACCCCCTCCATTACTGCTTGGAGCGAGACGTTCTGCACCTGCAGTTCCTGGGGGTCGATCAGCACCTGGAACTGCTGCTCATCACCCCCGTAGATCGTCACCTGGGCCACACCAGGGACCGCCAGGATGGCCTGGCGATAGGAGCGCAGCAACAGCTGCTGCAGATCCATCAAGGATGTGGCGCCATCGCCTTTCACCGTGAAGGCCACCTGCAGGATCGTGCCGAGCGGTGACACAAGCGGCGACAACTCCGGTGCGGCGGCATTGGCGGGAAGCTGGGTGCTCACCTGCTGCAACCGCTCCGCCACCGACTGGCGAGCGCGGTAGATGTCGGCGTTCTGGTGGAACACCACCTGCACCATCGACAGGCCCGCCTTGGAGGAGGAGCGCACCGTCTCCACGCCGGGGATGCCGTTCACGGCCGATTCAATCGGCAGGGTGATCCGGGCTTCCACCTCCTCAGGCGAGAGGCCGTCAGCGCTGGTCTGTACATCCACCTGCGGCGGTGCAAAGGGCGGAAAAACATCCAGCGGCATCTGGCTCACGGCCAGCAGGCCCCAGAGACTGATGACCACCGCAGCGGCCACGATCAGCCAACGACGGGCGATCGAGAACCGCAGCGTGGTGTTGAGCAGCTTTTCGATCATTCGCCCTGCTTGCCGCGGCGGTTGATCAGCACCGCCCCTGCGGCCACCACCGCGGCAACACCGGCTGTGCCAGCGATCAACGGCAGGTTGCCGCTGGAGTTGGAACCGTCCTCGGCCTTGGCAACAGCACCGGCATCAGCCGCAGGAGCCTCCACCTGCTGGGTCTTCTTCGATTCGGCGTAGAGCGAGAGCACACCCGACAGCACCACGTCATCGGTGTTATCGATTCCCTCCGTCACGACCACGCGGTCTCCCTGGTTGGCTCCGGTCTGCACGAAGACTGGGTCGTAGGTCTTCTCGGTCTGCACGAACAGCAGGGACTTGCCATCGGCATCCACCAGTGCAGTGGCGGGCACGGTGAGGCCATCAGGTCCTTGTTCGGGCTTGGCCGTGGCCACACCCAGCAGCCCATCGCTGTCGGCATTGCGCTTCACCTGGCGCACATCCCCCTGCTGCTGGAACTCATCACCGTGGCCCACGTGGGCCCTGGCTAGCGGTGATGCCGTGGCGATGGCGAGCAGGGCAGCGGTGGAGAGGCTGGCTCGAGCGGCCAGCTGCAGGAATCGGTTGACCAAGGCCCATGGGAACGGTGGATGGGCGGAGGATGGAGCAACCGGGATGAAAAACAGGTGAAATCGCCGGCACTCACTAGCATCTGCCATCCGGAGCCCACCCCTGATGTTGCTGCGGATCCTGCTGGTGGAAGACGAAGAGGATCTGGCTGCAGCTGTCCAGACGGTGCTGCAACGCCAGGGCCATGTGGTGGATTACTGCTCCGGCGGTCTGGAGGGTTGGAGCCTGCTGAGCGGTAAACTTGCCCGTTACGACCTCGCCATCCTCGATTGGATGCTGCCGGATCTGAGCGGTGTTGACCTTTGCCGGCGCGCCCGGGCCGCTGGCATGGGGCTACCGGTGTTGTTGCTCACGGCCCGCGCCGAGACTGCCGATCGGGTGGAGGGCCTCGATGCGGGTGCTGATGACTACCTCAGCAAACCTTTTGCGATGGAGGAGCTGCTGGCGAGGATCAGGGCCCTGCAGCGGCGCCACCCCGGCTACCGGGAGCCCTTGTTGGCAGCCGGTAGTTATCGATTGGATCCCAATGTAGGCACGCTGCTGGTCACGACCACCACCGGTGAGGTGCGCGTGGAACTGTCGGCCAAGGAGCAGCAGTTGATGGCCTATTTCCTGAAGCATCCAGGCCAGATCATTCCCGGCTCACGGCTGCGCCATCAACTGTGGGATCTGCATCAGGACCCGGTGAGCAACGTGGTGGCTGCCCAAGTGCGGCTGCTGCGGCGCAAGCTGGCGGCCCACGGCCTTCCCTCGCCGATCGAAACGGTGCCCAGCAAGGGGTATCGGCTCGCACCGCCTGCGACCGCGGAGACGTGAGCCATCACCGTTCCTCAACGCCAAGATTGCTGTGGCGCGCCCGCTTGCGCCTGGCAGGCCTGTCGTTGCTGGTGATGGGCACACTGCTCTATGCAGCCGGCTTTGCCATGGGCCGGTTGCTGCTGCAGACCCAGGAAACGGCGATCAGGCGTGAATTGCAGAGCCTCGCCGGCACGCTGCACGACAGTCTCAAGCCCGCCTTGCCGCCGGAGGCCCGGCCCTCCGGCGCCCTGGCTGCGGTGCTGCCGGGCCTCTGCCTGGCAGGCAAGCCCTGCATTCCGCCGACGGATCTGATCCATCGGCATGCGATCAGTGCAAGCGATCCCGACCGCTACAAGCTGCGAGTGTTCAATCACCACGGGGTTCTGATCGCCAACTCCCCTGGCGCCTTGCCGGTGAGGCAGAAACCTGGGCTGCTGGGCTGGGCATTGACCGGTGAGCGAGCCGGAGAACGCTGGGGCACCTATGCGATTCACCTGCATCACTCCCATGGCCCCGGCGAACCGATCTGGGGCTACCTGCAGATCTCAAGCAGCCTGGAGCACCTCGATGCCGAAGCGAACCGCTTGTGGTGGCTGGGCCATGGGGTCTTCCTTCTAGCGATGGTGGGGGTAGCCGTAGCCAGCTGGTGGTTGGCGGGGCTGGCCATGGCTCCTCTGCTGGAGGCCTACCGGCGCCAGGAACAATTCAGCGCTGATGTGGCCCATGAACTGCGAACACCACTGGCCAACCTGTTGGCCGTCGTGGAGGCGGAGCGCAGCACAGCCGATCCTTCCACCAGCAACATGCAGGTGACCAGTCTGGATCGGGTTCTGGCCCAGGGGCGGAGGCTGCAGCAGCTGATTGCTGATCTGCTGCTGCTCGCGAGCCTGGAGCGATCCTCGCCTCAAGGCCTCAAGGAGGTTTGTGATCTCACCGAGATCGTGATGGATGTGGTGGAGGAGTTCAGTGAAGTGGCCGCTGCTGCTCAGGTCAGCCTCAAGGCGGAGCACCTCAGCCCTTGCGCCAGGGTTCTGGGCGTTGAATCGGAGCTCAGCAGGCTCGTGATCAACCTGCTCAGCAATGCCATTCACTACACCCCGGCAGACGGTGTTGTCGACGTGAGGCTGGACAAGCAGGGCCGGGAGGTTGTGCTGGCCATCAGCGACAGTGGCCCTGGAATCCCCGTCGATCAGCAGGCGAGGATCTTCGATCGCTTTACCCGGCTTGATGCGGCCCGATCCCGGCAGCAGGGGGGCACGGGCCTGGGGTTAGCCATCGCTCAGGCGATCGCACGTCACCATGGCGGTGCGATCACTGTTCGGTCTGCAGCAGGACAGGGAGCCGTGTTCATGGTCCGGTTGTCAGCTGGCCACTGACTTGCCTCTCACCCGGCTGATCAGGCCCACCAGACACACACCACGGGGCAGGGGGGCCAGGTATCTCAGCATCGGCGGAGCAGGGCGGCCAGCTCCCGCCCGCATTCCTCATGGGCCCCAAGCCGGCCGGGGAGATGCAGGGTGTGATCGGCCACCGCCGCCAGGGCCTGCATCGCTGCAAGGGATTTCGGCGGCGCCTGGTCGGCGATCGCCACCGTCAGCGGACTCTTCAGGTCTTGTGCTGCTTCAAGCCAGCCCTGGGGGGCGTCGTAGGGATCGAGGCCTCCGGTCACGAAGGAAGAGCTGGCGAAACGTGCCCCCAGCTGGCGGGCGATCCGCTGCCGCGCAGCAAGGCCCTCGGGGCTCAGGCCGTGACCGGCCACATCCACGTGGCGGCGGCTCATCCAGCCGAGCATGGCTGTGGTGGTGTTGAGCCAGTAGAGCAGGGGCCCGAGCAGCGGCGCCTCCACCAGGGAACGGATCGCCGGGAAAGCGCGGCTACGGCGGCCGGCCATCGTCGGCAGCGGCCCGCGCCAGGTGGGGGCCACCAACACCCACTCGCGAAACTCCAGGCCATGGTGCTCAGCGGCGAGCAGGGCGATGCCGGCGGCATGGCCAGCGGCGATCAGACCACAGTCGGTCGGGCAGACCTCGCGTCGGACATCAGCCAGGAACAGGGCCAGGAGCTCGGCGTCGTACGGCAGCCGAGGCCGATCACTCTCCCCGAACCCTGGCCAGTCAAGGCTGATCAGCCGGGGTCGCTCGGATGGCTCACCCGGGCCGTCAGGAATGGCATCGCAGAAGGGCTGCCATTCCTGACGGCTGGAGATCGTGCTCAGCGCCGGCAGCAGCAACCAGGCCGGGCCGCTGCCCCCCTGGTCCGTCATGGCGATTTCAAGGGTTCGCCCGCCATGACGCCAGAGGTAGGAACGGCGGTGAGCGGATCTGGAGGATTGGACGGCAGTGGTCAAGGGAGGGCAGACCAAGTCATCTACATGTATACAGTTTGGTAATGACCACGGGGGTGTCGATGGCCGCCAAGCGCTGTTCCTCCAGCCGAGAAGGCAAGGTGCTGCTCTCCTGCTGGATTCCAGAAGAGCTGCGCATGGAGCTCGATCGGGTCTGGGCCGCCAAGGGCCTCAGGCCCCATGGCCGCACCCAGCAGGGGATGGAGGAGATGATCGCCCTCTACCTGACGGCCCAGCAGGAGACCTGAGCCATGGGCGGCCAGCACGGGCACGGAGCAGAACCTCACGATCACCCCCATGGGCCTGGCGATGATCACCATCACGACCACAGCCATGGCCAGCAACCAGACGGTCAGGCCGGAAGGGCCTTCCGCTGGAGCATCGCCCTCAACAGCGGCCTCACTGCCCTGCAGCTGGTGGTGGGCTTTGGCTTCGGCTCGCTGGCGCTGATCGGCGATGCCCTCCACAACCTCGGCGATGTGGTCGGCCTGGCCCTGGGCTGGGGGGCGGATCGTCTCAGCCGCCGGCCGGCCCGCGGGCGCTTCACCTACGGATTCGGCCGCAGCACCCAGATCGTGTCGCTGGTGAACGGCCTGCTGATCTTCGCGGCCGGTGCGGTGGTGGTGGTGGAAGCGATCCAGCGTCTGTTCAACCCGGTGCCGCTGATCGTGGGCCCGGTGGCCTGGGCGGCGGCCGCCGGCATCGCCATCAACCTGCTCTCGGCCCGCCTGTTCGGCCACGACCACCACCACGACCTCAACCAGCGGGCGGCGGTGCTGCATCTGCTCACCGATGCCGCCGTCTCGGTGGCGGTGCTGCTGAGCGCCCTGGTGGTGGGGGCCACCAGCTGGCTGTGGCTCGATGCCGTCACGGCCATTGGCGTGGGGGCCGCGGTGATCTGGAGCGCCCTGGGCCTGTTGCGCGAGGCGCTCGCCCTCACCCTCGACGCCGCCCCGCGCCATGTCGATCTCATGGAGGTGGAGCAGGCTCTGGCGTCGCTGCCTGCAGTGCTTGAGGTGGAGAAACTGCATGTCTGGGGGCTGAGCACCTCCCGCACAGCCCTCACCGCGCATGTGGTGATTGATCCCGATCGCCTGCTGCGTGAGGGTCTCAGCCGGGATCAGCTCCTGGCCTCGGCCCAGCGACGGCTGGAAGCGTTTGGAATCCGCAAGAGCACGCTGCAACTGGAGAGCGCGGCTCAGACGGATGGAGCCCTCTGATCAGGGAGTGGGACGGCCATGAAGCTCCTGCTCGTCGAGGACGACCCGACCCTCCAGGAGGCCATGCAACGGCTGCTGCTCCAGTGGGGCTATGGCCTTGAGGTCGCGGGCACGGGGGGCGAGGCGATGGGCTGGCTGAAGCAGGAGCGCTTCGATCTGGTGCTGCTCGATCTCGGCTTGCCCGACACCGACGGCCTGACGCTCTGCCGGCAGCTGCGCCGGCTGCCGTGCCATCAGCCGCTGGTGCTGATGCTCACCGCCCGTGATGGACGCACCGACAAGCTGCTCGGCTTCGAGGGAGGCGCCGATGACTACGTCGTCAAGCCTTTCGATCCCGAGCTGTTGCGGGTGCGGCTGGCGGCCCTGCTGCGCCGCGCCAATCGCCCCCTGCAGAGCCAGTTGTGCTGGGTCCGCTGGCGCTCCAGCCCGGTCAGACCGTGGCGTTGGTGCGTGGGCATCCCCTGGAGCTCACCCCCAAGGAGGCCCTGCTGCTGGAGCAGCTGCTGCGCGCCCGCGGCGCCAGCTGCCGCAAGAGTGAGCTGCTGCACGCCTGCGCCGATGGCCGCCGCGTCGTCGGCGAGGACGCCCTACGCGCCCAGATGCGCAACCTGCGTCAGAAGCTCACTGCCGCTGGCTGTGATCCGAACCTGATCGAAACGGTGTATGGCCATGGCTGCCGGCTCCACGCAAGCGCTACCGACTGATCCGCTGCAGCTCAAACGCCGGCTCCTCCTGCAGGGTGGCGGCTTCGCGTTGCTGCTGCTGCTGTCCTTCTCCGGCACCCTCTATTGGGGCATCGCTGTGCAGCGGGGCGAGGACCAGCGCACCGAGCTGGCCAGCTGGCCGCCACGGCCGCGGCCCAGCTGCCCCTGATCGCCCATGAGATGGGCGAGGCGGAAGGGCGTGCCAAGTTCCGGGCCGGTCCGCAGCGGATCGCCGTTCCGGCGTTGGTTCAGCAGCGGGTGCAATGGTTCGATACGACATGGCCAGTTGCTCAGCGAACAGGGCTTCCTGGCCGTGCCGGCCATGCAAGAGGCACTGCCGCAGTCCACCTCCATCCCGAGCTGGCAGCGCTGGCCGGGTGGCGTCAGCCTCGTTCAGGTGGTCCAAACGGAGCCGCTGCACGCTGGGGCCGATCCCAGTGGGAACAACCTCCCCCAGGCGGCGGGCGCAACTTCGACGGAACAACGGCTTGGTTACGTGCGGGTGGCCCTCTCGGACCGTGCCGCTCTGGCCGATCTGGAACGGCTGCGCCGCGGTCTGCTGCTAGGTGGCATCGTCACCGCTCTGGCGGCTCTGTTGGCGGGCCGCCGCATGCTGCGGGCTGCCTTCCTCCCCATGCAGGAGCACCTGCGTGCCTTGCAGCGCTTCACCGCCGATGCCTCCCACGAGTTGCGCCATCCACTCACGGCCCTGCGCACCCTGCTGGCGGGGGTGCCGCTGGAACTGCGCCCACACCCCGGCCTGGCCTGGCCTGAGCTCGACCGCCTCAGCCGTCGGATGGGCGAGCTGCTGGAGGATCTGCTGACCCTGGCCCGGCTGCAGCAGAGCTGCGACGGCAGTGACGGGCGACCTCGGGACTGGCAGCGGTTCGATCTGCTGGAACTGCTGGAGGATCTCATCCGCTGCTACGCACCCCAGGCGGCCGCGCGCGCGATCCAGCTGCGGCTCAGTCCCGCGCCGGAAGAGCACAGCGTTCTGGTGGAGGGCGACAGCGAGGAACTGCTGCGCCTGTTCACCAACCTGGTGCTCAATGCCATTCGCCACAGCCCCGAGGGAGGCCGGGTGAGCCTCGACGTGACAACGACGAAACGGCAGGTGCAGGTGGCAGTACGCGATCAGGGGCCCGGCATCCCGGCGGCCCAGCGGGAGCAGGTGTTCGATCGCTTCTGGAGTGGCGCCGATCGCGGCGGCCACAGCGGGCTGGGACTGGCAATCGGCCGCGCCATCGCCCGCCGCCACGGCGGTGAGCTACGCCTCGGCGAGAGCCGGCCCGGCCTGTGTGTACTGCTGGTGGAGCTCACAACTGCCGTGGATCCGCCGCAAACCTCATGACTTCTTCATGAGCTGCGGCGCAACCTGCGGCGATGAGCACTCCTCTTCCTTCCGATCCAGCGGTGGCAGCTTTTGGGGCAAGCTTCACCGCCATCACCCTGGCCGAACTGGGTGACAAGACCTTCTTAATGGCGCTGATCCTGGCGGCGCGTCACCGCGGCCGGGATGTCTTCATCGGCGCCTTTGCAGCCCTCACGGCCGTCACCCTGATCTCGCTGGGTCTGGGCTACGGCCTGCGGGAGCTGCTGCCCGCCACGGTGGTGCCGTGGCTGGCGGCGGCGCTGTTCGTCGGTTTTGGTCTCAAGCTGCTCGTCGACGCCCAGGGCATGGAGGCGAATGAGGCGGACGAGGAGGAGCAGGAAGCCCAGCAGAGCATTGATGAGGCGGAGAGCCGGCGCCGCATCAGCACCACCTGGGCGGTGATCTGGGAGGCCTTCGTGCTGGTGTTCATCGCCGAGCTGGGCGATCGCACCCAGTTCACCACCATCTTTCTGGCCACCGCACCGGCCTTCACCTTCGCGGGCCTGCTGGAGGGCACCCTGGTCGGCCACGCCCTGGTCACTTGGCTGGCGGTGGGGGCCGGCAAGTGGATCGGAGGTCGCATCAGCGAAGAGTTGCTCTATCAGCTGAGCGGTGGCCTGTTCATCGCCTTTGGGCTGTTCGCGTTCAAACAGGCCCTGGGCTGAACGGATCAGCAGGGCCCAGGCTGAGCTGGCGGGATGCCGCCTTGGGGCGTCTCGGTGAGAAGGCGCCTGACCACCTCCCGTCAACCTCTCTCCCCCAATGGTCTTCGCCTCCCCCCGCGCCACTACATGCTGCTGTCGACGGCTGGCGCGGCCGGCTCTGAACGAACCAGAAGTCCAGCACCTCGCTGACCTGGTGGCGCTGACCAGCCATCAGAGCAGGCCCAAATGGGGAAAACACTGGCCAGCTCGATGCCCTTGCACTCTTCCTGATCTTCATGTCGCTGACCCTGCTGCTGCGCTTCCCCTGGGGCGTGTTGCCCCTGATCGGTGTCTCCGCACTCGTGGGATTGGAGCGCGGTTTGCTGCAGCTTGTGGTGGTATGAGGCTCCAGGCATCCAGCCGCTTGGTCACCGTGGTGCCTCTGGTATCAGCTCAACGACTCAGTGGCCTTGGATGCTCAGATCGTGTCCCAGTGTTTTTTGCTCGTCATGGGTCTGAGGAGAGGCTGCTTTTGTCAACGGTTCAGACGCCCCGCAACACCGCGCTCAGCATCGAGAGGTTGATCAGCACAATCACGCTGGCGCAGATCCAGCCCGCGGCCTGGAGCCAGAGCGGTGCTTTCAGATCGCCCATCAGGCCCCGGCGGCCGCAGAACCACACCAGCGGGATCACCGCGAAGGGCAACTGCAGAGACAGCACCACCTGGCTCAGCACCAGCAGATTTGTTGTGGCCCGTTCACCGAACAGGATCACTGTGGCCATCGCCGGGATCAGCGCGAGACCGCGGGTGAGCAGCCGCCGCTTCCAGTCCGGCAGACGGATCTGCAGGAACCCCTCCATCACGATCTGGCCGGCCATGGTGGCGGTGAGCGTCGAGCTCTGGCCCGCCGCCAGCAGGACCACGCCGAACAGCACGCTGGCGAGCGACGTGCCCAGCATCGGCGTCAGCAGCCGGTAGGCCTCGCTCAGATCCGTGACCGGCTGCGGTAGCCGTCCGTAGAAGCTGCCGGCGGCCAGCACCAGGATCGAGACATTGATCAGAAAGGCCAGACTGAGGGCGATCAGGGTGTCCCAGGTGCTGAAGGCGAGTGCCCTGCGCGTTGCTCCCTTCGCCGCGCTCCAGTGGCGGGTCTGCACCAGCGAGGAATGGAGATAGAGGTTGTGGGGCATCACCGTGGCACCGAGAATGCCGGCCGCCAGAAACAGCTGCTGCCCGTCCCTGAGGCTGGCGGCCTGGGGAAGGAAGCCCTGGCCCACCTGGCTCCAGTTGGGCTGCAGCAAGAACATTTCCACCGCGAAGCAACCCCCGACCAGGGCGACCAGGGCGATCACCAGGGCCTCCAGCCGCCGGATCCCGAAGCGCTGCAGCGCCAGCAGCAACAGGGTGTCGGCGGCCGTGAGGCCCACCCCCCAGGGCAATGGAAGACCGAAAAGCAGCTGCAGGGCAATGGCGCTGCCCACCAGCTCGGCCAGGTCGCAGGCAATGATCGCCACTTCGGCCAGCAACCAGAGGGGGATTCGCCAGAACCGCGGCAGCAGACGGCTGCAGGCCTGGGCCAGGTCCAGCCTTGTGGCGATGCCCAGCCGGCAGCAGAGCGACTGGAGCACCATCGCCATCAGGCTGGAGAGCCCGATCACCCAGAGCAGGCGGTAGCCGAACTGGGAGCCCGCCGCAAGATCGGTGGCCCAGTTGCCCGGATCCATGTAGCCCACGGCCACCAGGTAGCCGGGGCCCAGCACCCGCATGAAGGTGCGCAGCATGCCCAGGCCTGCAGGCACCTCCACCGTCTGGGCATTGGTGCGCGCGGCCGTGCCGAGCGGTGCATCAGGCATGAAGCGACGCCAGCGGAGTTGGAGGGTAAGGCGAGGGTGGCGGCGATCCTGCTGGGGCATGGCTGGGCTGACCCCGCCCTGGGGAAGGGATCACGGCCTGCTCAGAAGTCACGCGGACCGGTGTAGCCACTGAGATCAGCGAGGGTGTTCAGTGGCTTGACGCCCGAATCCACGACGCCCTTGATCTGCCAGCTGGGATAGCCCTGAACCCCCTGCTGCTTGCACAGCTGCGCCTGGCTGTTGGCGCCGTCTTCGGCGCATTCGATCACCTGGAGCTTGGCGGCGGCCTCCTTGCCGAAGGCCTCCTTCTGGTCATGGCAGTGGGGGCACCAGTACGCCGTGAACACCCGGGCGCCGACGCTGCTCAGATGCTCCGCCAGGGCAATCTTGGCCGGCGAACTGGCGCTGATGACAGCTGGAGCCGCCCGTCCGCTTTGAGCGACAGGTTGGTCCGCCGATGCTGCCCAGCCCAGCCCCAGCAGACCAACAAGGAGGACTGTCATCACTCCGCGAAAGATCAGTTGGCTGCGGTCGATCCAGCCACCTCCAACAAGGCTCAACAGGAACAGCGCGAGGCTGAGGGCGGCCGACACCACACAGAAGGTGCAGAAGGCCTTGATCTCGAAGACCAGGAGCCCCATCAGCACCAGGCTGAAGACGGCCATGCCGCAGCTGACGAGGAACAGAGCCCAGCGATTGCCCTCCGAGGCTGGGGCCCGCAGACCTCCTCGCAGCAACGGCATCAGGGCCAGCAGGAGCACCGTGGTGTAGGCCAGGCATCCAAACAGAGAAAGCGGCTGGCCCAGCAGCGTGCCCCAGGCGCTGCCGAGCACCTTGTCGCAGCCATCGCTGCCGCCCGGACAGGAGAGGCTGCCGATCCAACCCCAGCGCTTGGCGGTGATCGAGCCGGTGTCGATTATGCCGATCGTGGCGAGCACGGCCATGGTGAGCCGCACCCAGGGCCGGCCTGGCTCCTGGCTAGATCGACGGCTGGAGAGAGGTTTGGTTCGCGTAGCGCTGCTCACAGGGGGAGAGAACGGCTGAGATACGGCCATTGAAAAGCCTGAAGTGGCTTCAGGGTCAAGGGCCTAGCGTTGCGCCAGGGAGGCTTGTCCGCCCGACTTGCCACCTACCCAAGGGGATGAATCCATGCAGATCGGCGAGTTGGCACGGTCCACCGGGGTCAAGATCGAAACCATCCGCTATTACGAACGCGAGCACTTGCTGCCGCTGCCACAGCGCACGGATGGCAACTATCGCCTCTATTCGCCGCGGCATGTGGAGCAGTTGCGCTTCATCCGCTACTGCCGCAGCCTTGACATGAGCCTGGAGGAGGTCCGCATCCTGATCAAGGTGCTCGACACACCGTCCGGAAGCTGTCTGACGGTGAATGCCCTGCTGGACGAGAAGATCGCCGAGGTCGATGCCCGCGTGAATGAGTTGCACAAACTCCAGGATCAGCTACGGCAGCTCAGAGAGCTTTGTCAGCAACCGGATGAGGTGAAGACCTGTGGCATCCTCATGGAATTGAACCGTTCGGCTGGAATCGACAAGGCTCAGATCTGACCATTTCCGACCAGGCTCAGCCCTTGATCTTGCCAAGCGTGGGAGTGCGTAGCAGCCGCAGGCCATTGGCGATCACGATCAAGCTGGTGCCCATGTCCGCGAAGACCGCCATCCACATGGTGGCATTTCCGGCCACGGTGAGCACCAGAAACAGGGCCTTGATTCCCAACGCCAGCGCGATGTTCTGGCGCAGGATGCGAAAGGTGCGGCGAGAGAGGGCGATCGTTTCCGGTACGCGCATCAGATCGTCGTTCATGATCACCACATCGGCGGCTTCGATGGCGATGTGGGTGCCGGCTGCCCCCATCGCAAAGCCGATGTCCGCCTGGGCCAGGGCCGGGGCGTCGTTGATGCCATCGCCGGCCATGGCCGCGAATCCGTAGCGGGCCTGCAGATCGGCCACCGCCTCGAGCTTCTCCTGGGGCAGCAGGTTGCTCTTCACCTGCTCGATGCCGGCCACGGCCGCAATCGCAGAGGCGGTGGCTGCGTTGTCACCCGTGAGCATCACTGGAGTGACGCCTAGGGACCGCAGGGCCTCCATGGCCGTCGCCGAGCTGGGCCGAACGGTGTCGGCGACGGCGATCAGGGCGAGCACGCCGCTGTCATCGGCCAGCAGGCTGAGCGAATGGCCCTGGCGCTCGTGAACCTGCATCGATGCTTCCAGGTCGCTGGAGCAAAGCCCCAGCTCCTCGATCCAGCGGTGATTGGCCAGCATCAGTGGCCGCCCCGCAATCACGCCCCGCACCCCGCGCCCCGGCAGGGCCTCGAAGGCCTCCACAGCCAGCCGCTCGCCATCAAGGCCGGCGGCCACCGCCCGCGACACCGGATGGTCGGAGCGCTCCGCCAGGCTGCTGGCCAGCTGTTTCAGAGCGCCAGCGTCCGCCCCTTCTCGCCGTGAGGAGAAGGCCACCAGCTTGGGCTGGCCCAGGGTGATCGTTCCGGTCTTGTCGAGGGCCAGCACCTTGATCTTGCGGGCCTCCTCGATATAGAGGCCGCCTTTGATGATGATGCCGCGGCGGGCGGCGGTGGCCAGGCCGCTCACCACCGTGACCGGTGTAGCGATCACCAGCGCACAGGGGCAGGCGATCACCAGCAGCACCAGCGCCTTGTAGATCGCCTGAAGCGGCGTGAATCCGAGCAAGGGCGGCGCCAGCAGGGCAACGGCCAGGGCCACCACGAACACCGCCGGGGTGTAGCGGGCCGCAAAGCGATCGACGAAGCGCTGGATCGGAGCACGGGAGGCCTGCGCTTCCTCCACGGCCTGGATGATGCGCGCCAGGGTGCTGAGCGAAGCCGGCGCCGTCACCTGGATTTCCAGGGCGCCGCCCTGGTTGATCGTGCCCGCAAACACCGCATCGCCTGGGCCTTTGTCAACCGGCAGGCTTTCGCCGGTGATCGGGGCCTGGTTGATCGCACTCTCGCCGGAAAGCACCGTGCCATCAAGCGGCAGCCGTTCACCTGGGCGGACACGCACCACATCGGCGATGGCCACAGCACTGGCGGCCACGCGTTGCCAGCGGCCATCGCTCTGGCGGATCTCCGCCTCGTCGGGAGCCAGGGCCATCAGGCTGGTGATCGCCTGGCGAGCCCGCTCCACCGCCCGCGCTTCGATCGCCTCGGCCACGGCATAGAGCGCCATCACCATGGCGGCTTCCGGGAAGCGGCCGATCAGGAAGGCGCCCGTGACCGCGACGCTCATCAGCGCATTGATGTTGAGCCGGCCCTGGCGCAGGGCGGCCAGGCCTTTGCGAAACACGGAGAAGCCCGCCAGGGCGATCGCGGCGAGGGCGATCCCGATCTCCACCAGCTCATGGCCCGGGTAGGCGGGAACGACCAGATGCAGCAGCTCCGCCGTGAGCGCCAATGCCAGGGAACCCCCCAGGCGGATTCGTTCAAGGCGCCGTTCGGCGCGGGTCTGGGCGGCGGACGGCCGGTGATCGGCGCTGATCGGCTCCGGATTGAATCCCAAACGGCGGATCGCCGCAAGGGCGGAGTTGAGCGCGGCTGCATCCGCATCGATCGCCAGCACGCGCTCGGCCAGCAGGAACCTCAGGCTGCGGATGCCGTCGACACCTGAAAGGGCATGGCGGATCTCGGTTTCCTCGGTGGCGCAATCCATGGCGCTGATCCGAAACAGCGTTTCTCTGCCGCTTGCCGGCTCCGGTTCCGTGGTGGCTCCGGCCTTCTGTCCGCTGGTTCCGCTGTTGCAGCAATGTTCCGCCATGGTCCTGTCATCCAGACCCCAGCAAACAGCCTGTAGTCACTTCAGGGTCAAGGGTCTGGGTGGGTCCGTGTTTCCGCAGGTTGTTGATCAACGCAGCTGGGAGCACTCTCGATCCTGCAACAGCTGATCCAGCCCATCGGCTTGCCGGGCCAGCTCGGCTCCAGCCGCCGTGTAGAACCTGAACTGCCTGCGGTTGACGTAGAGAACCCGCTGGCTGCGTAGCAGCTGTTCTTCCGCCTTGTGGCGGCAGTCGAGCAGGGCCTGGTAGTCGATGGTCCGCTCGTTGCGGTCGTTGGCATTGGCCCCATCGGCCTGCTGGCTGAGGACCGGGCAGATCCGTTCACGGATGGTTCGAACCAGGGCGATTTCGGCCTTGATGGCCTGCTCGGCCAGGGCATTGCGTTGCTCCAGCAGGTTCCGACAGGCCTCTAATTCAGCCGCCAACGAAGGAGCTGCAAGCCAACAGGTCAGCAACAGGGTTAGGACGTGGCGCATCAATGTGATCGAGGTTGTGGCAGTTGGAAACAGTGCGACCTGCGAAATCGAGAACGCTCAGCCGAAGGCGCACCTCCCCTCTCCCGAGCGCACCAGCACCTTGTCATTTCAGTGGCGCTGGGATTCGGCGCGGCCAACACGGGTGGTCACCTGGAAGGGATTGAGGTGCAGATGGATGGGGTAATCCATGACATCGTCATTGATGATCAACCAGTCTTCCGTGCTTTCGAGGACAACACGGATTTCAATGCGATCGGGATCGAAGGACTGGCCCACCCACGCCCAGCACTTGTTGGCGCTTGAGGGGGGAGAGTCAAGTCTTGGAGGACCGGCATCGGCCGGCGCGGATTTGCTGCGCCCTTGCCCTTGACTCTCCAGACCACAGGAGACTATACGGTGAGGTGGCCTCAACCTGCCGCCATGCGCCCTTCCCGCTTCACGCCAACCTTGATCGGTCTCGCCTCTGCCCTCACCGTGGCAGTTCCTGCCCTGGCCCAGATGCCCGGTGGCATGAATCACGAAGGACACCAAGGCATGCCAGGGATGATGGACATGCCTGGGATGTCTGCCCCTGCTGGATCCGCCCCTGCCCAAGGCGCCCATGCTCATGACGTGGGCCCGGCTGGCTCCACCTACGACCTGCGCTTCATCGACGGCATGGTGCAGCACCACACGGGGGCCCTGCGCATGAGCGAGTTCGTCTTCGGGATCGGCCAACCCGGTGTTGGGGCGCTCGGAAATTCAATCTGGAGGGATCAGGCCAAAGAGATCCGGGCGATGGGGCTGTGGCGCAAGGCCTGGTATCCCCAGGCCCCCGTCTATCCAGTGACGCTGGCGAGCGGCGGCGATCCAAACAGCCTCGCCGGCCTGACCCGCATGAGCCAGTCCCAGATCGACGGCATGCGGATGATGGGCGACGGACCCACAAAGGAGAACCGGGTGGTCTGGTTCCTTGAGGGCATGATCGAGCACCACGCTGGGGCGTTGATGATGGCTCACGATGCCCGGGCCAAGAGCACCAACCCCACCATCCGGCGCTTCGCGCGGGAGGTGATCGTGGCCCAGAGGGCCGAGATCATCGAGCTGCGGCGGATGCTGGCGTTGGAGGGCTTGCGCAAACCGGAGTACTACAAATACGACAGGCTCTTTGCCCTCTGAGCCCTCCCGGCAGCCGGGCGCCCGCAAAGGAGTGGCTCTGCTTGCAGGCCACAGATTCAGTCATCCCTTGACTCTCCAGTCAAATAGAGCCTTTAAGATGAGTTCAATCCTTCACTCATCGGCTAGGAATGGACGTGCCGCAACCCGATCCAGATCATTCCACCTCTGGCGGTACGTCGCGGTCGCACCGCCGGGGGTGGCTGCTGGCCACGATCCTGGCGGGGCTCTCCGTGGTTGGCATCGGCTACTGGCTGTCGCCGTCCACCGTCCGGTCGTCAGTGGCCCTGAGTACAGCGTCGACCGACGCCTTGGCAACCAGCCGCCAGGTGACGGCCTACCGCACGGCCAGCTGCGGTTGCTGCAAGGGGTGGCTCGACCACCTGCGTGCCAACGGCTTCAGCGTGAAGGATCACGTTGTGGCCGACCTGGAAGCGGTCAAGAGCTCATTGAACGTCCCAGGAGACTTGGCGTCCTGTCACACCGCCAAGGTGGCTGGTTTTGTGATCGAGGGGCACGTCCCTGCCGAGGCGATCGATCAGCTGCTGCGGCAGCGACCGGCGGTGGTGGGAATCGCCGTGCCGGGAATGCCCCTCGGTTCGCCGGGCATGGAATCATCCCTGCGTAGCGAGTCCTACACGGTTTACTCCTTCGGTCGCGATGGCTCCCGCCGCACCTTCCTGCAGATCGAGGCCTGAGGGAGAGATGGTCTTGCATCTTGGTCGCCGTTCCTTTCTTGCCATGGTCGGTGGTGCTTCAGCCATCGCCACCGGCTCAGCCCTGCTGGGACGCACTGCCCAGCTTCGATCCCAAGCCAGCACGGGTGTACCAGCTCAGGCCCGCCTGCGCTCCAGCGGCGGACGCCTGGACCTGGAACTGGTGGCCCAGGAAACCAATGTGGCGATCCCGGGCGGCCCGTCCAGGGCCCTCACCTACAACGGCCTGCTGCCTGGGCCCCTGCTGGAGGCCGAACCCGGCGATGCAGTGCGGATCGAGCTGGTCAACCGCCTGTCTCGCCCCACCAACCTGCACTACCACGGCCTCCACATCTCTCCCGGCGGCAGTGCTGACAACGTGTTCGTGAGCGTGGCCCCCGGCGCAAGCCACAGCTACGCCTTCACCCTGCCGGCCGACCATCCTGCCGGCACTTTCTATTACCACCCCCACCGACATGGCACGGTGGCCGATCAGGTGTTCGGCGGCCTCGGAGGGGTGTTCATCGTGCGCGGTGCCCTGGATCAGATCCCCGAAGTCCGCGCCGCCGAGGAGCAGGTGCTTTTCCTCAAAGACCTTCCCGGTGAGGCGGGTTCCAGCCCGATGGGCATGGGGATGATGCTGGGGCGCGAAGGAGCGGTGCTCACCGTCAACGGCCAGGTGAACCCGGCGCTTTCGATCCCCTCAGGGGGTCTGCTGCGGTTGCGGATCGTGAACGCCTCCAATGCCCGCTTCTGGCGGTTGGCCCTCGAGGATCACCCCTTCCACCTGATCGCCACCGATGGCGGTGCCATCGAGACCCCGGTGGAGCTGCCGGAACTGCTGCTGGCCCCCGGCGAGCGGGCTGAGGTGCTGGTGCGGGGCGAGCGGACGGGCGGTCGTTACCGGCTGCTGAACCTTCCTTACGCCAGGGGTGCCGGCGGAATGATGGGCGGTATGGGCAACCGCATGGGCATGGGCATGGGCATGGGCATGGGCATGGGCAGAGGAATGGGAATGGGAATGGGCAGAGGAAGGATGGGATCAGGCTTTGAGCAGCAGGCTCCGGTGCCGATCGCCACCCTGAACTACGCGGGCTCGGTGACGCCCCTGCCGCTGCCCGAGCGCCTGCTGCCGGTGGAGCCCCTGCCGGCGCCGGTGCGCCGCCGCCGCTTCGTGCTCAACCACGGCATGGCCCCCGGCCTGGGCATGGTGTTCCTGATCAATGGCCGGGCCTTCGACCACGGCCGGATCGACACCTCCGTGCGCCTCGGTGATACCGAGGAGTGGGACCTGGTGAACGACGGCGTGATGGACCACCCCTTTCACGTGCACATCAACCCCTTCCAGGTGATCAGCCGCAACGGCACGCCGGAGCCGTGGCGCGCCTGGAGGGATGTGGTGCTGTTGCGCCCAGGTGAAAGCGTACGAATTCGCACCCGGTTCGATGATTTCGCCGGACGCACGGTGTATCACTGCCACATCCTCGATCACGAGGAGCTGGGCATGATGGGCACCCTGGAGATCAGCGCCTGAGCGCTCGCGACCAACCTGGACCGCGCCGCCCCGGGTCACTCCACCTCAAGCCTGCCCCGCACCATGTTCATGCCGCAGTGGAACGGATAGCTGCCGGCAGCCTTGGCCGGCAAGTCCACGGAGGTGGTGGCATCCAGGGGCAGATCGAGGGATTGGTGGAAATCGGGGAAGATCACCTTGGCCACGCAGCCGCTCGGATCGATCCGGTGAAAGCTGAGCCGCACCGGCTGGCCGGCCTTCACCCGGATTCGCGAGGGCGCATAGCCCCCATCCACGGTGATGGTGATCTCCTGCAGGCCGTGCTCGCCCTCGCGGGCCGCCACGCCCGTGCCATGGCGGCCGAGGAACCACCACAGCTCCCAGACGATCAGCACCAGCCCCGCGCCGGCCACCAGCAGCTTCAGCAGCAGGGGTTGCTCGATGCTGCGCCAGAGCGGGGCGGTGCTGGCGGCACTGGTGGCGGCGGCCGGCAGAAGCAACATCAACTCTGGGAGCGTCATCAGGCCGCCCTCGGCAGGGGCGCAGGCCGGAAGCGGCGCAGCCGCAGGGCATTGCTCACCACCGACACGGAGCTGAAGGCCATGGCGGCGCCGGCCAGCATCGGGCTCAGCAGCCAGCCGGTGAGGGGGAACAGCACACCGGCGGCGATCGGGATGCCGGCCACGTTGTAGGCGAAGGCGAAGAACAGGTTCTGGCGGATGTTGGCCATGGTGTGACGGCTGAGCTCGATCGCCGCCGGCACGCCGGCCAGGTTGCCGGAGATCAGGGTGACGTCGCTGGCGGCGATCGCCACATCGGTGCCGGTGCCCATGGCGAGGCCCACGTCGGCCTGGGCCAGGGCGGGGGCGTCGTTGATGCCGTCACCCACCATCGCCACCGGGCCCTCCCCCTGCGCCTGCAGCCGTTGCACCACCGAGGCCTTGTCGGCGGGACGCACCTCGGCCACCACCCGCTCGATCCCCACCTGGGCGGCCACCACCTCGGCGGTGCGGCGGGCGTCACCGCTGAGCATCACCACCTGCAGACCCAGCCGCCGCAGGGCCGCCACCGCTGCCGTGGCACTGGGTTTGAGCGGATCGGCCACCCCGAAGCAGGCCTCGATCCGCCCGTCCACCACCACGGCGGCCACACTGCAGGCGAGGGCCTCCAGGCGCTCCACCAGGGGCTGAAGGGCCGTGGTGTCGATGCCGAGCTCGGGGAACCAGCGGGGGGTGCCGACCCACACCTGCTGGCCATCGACGACCCCCTGCACGCCGCGACCCGCCACGGCCTCGAAGTCCGTCACCGCCGGCAGGTCCCCCGGCTGTAGCTGGCCTGTGGCATAGGCCACGATCGCCTCGGCCAGGGGATGCTCCGAGCGGGATTCCAGTGCGGCCGTCAGGGCCAGCAGGCTGTCAGCCGGCAGCGCGCCACCGGAGAGCCGCTCGAACTGGGTCACCTCCGGCTGGCCGCGGGTGAGGGTGCCGGTCTTGTCGAGCACGATGGTGCGCAGCGTGCCGGCGGTTTCGAGCGCCTCGGCGCTGCGGAAGATCAGGCCGTTCTCCGCCCCCTTGCCGGAGGCCACCATGATCGAGGTGGGGGTGGCCAGGCCCAGGGCGCAGGGACAGGCGATCACCAGCACGCTCACCAGAAACAGCATCGCCAGCACCGCATTGCCGCTCACCAGGAACCAGACCACGAAGGCGGCGATGGCCAGGGCGATCACCACCGGCGCGAACCAGCTCACCACCTGATCAGCCACCCGCTGCACCCGGGTGCGGGAGCTCTGGGCCTGGCGCACCAGCTCCACGATCTGGGCCAGCACCGTGTCGCCTCCCACCCGGCTGACCCGGAAGGTGAAGCTGCCGCTGCGGTTCATCGAGGCGCCGATCACCGCATCGCCCGCCGCCTTGGCCACAGGTGTGGGCTCCCCTGTGAGCATCGATTCCTCCACCCAGGAGCTGCCCTCACTCACCACCCCATCGGTGGGCAGCTTCTCGCCCGGGCGCACCTGCACCAGATCGTCCACCACCAGCTGGGACACGGGGATCTGCACCGGCTGGCCGTTGCGCAGCACCCGGGCGGTGGGGGGCTGGAGCTGCAGCAGACGCCGGATGGCCTCGGAGGTCTGCCCCCGGGCGCGGGCCTCCAGCAGGTTGCCCAGCAGCACCATGGTGAGGATCACGGCGGCGACTTCGTAATAGACGTCTGCCGGCAGGCCCTCGGCGATCAGCAGCTGGGGAAAGACGGTGCTGAACAGCGAGGTGAGCCAGGCGATGCCGGTGCCGGCCGCCACCAGGGTGTTCATGTCGGCGCCATGCTGCCGAAAGGCCGAGGCGGCGCCGCTGAAGAAGCCCCGGCCGCACCAGAACAGCACCGGCGTGGTGAGGATCAGCTGGGTCCAGGGGCTGGTGAACCAGCTCGGCAGGAAGGGCAGGCTGTGGACCCCGAGCATGTGGGGCAGGCTGGAGAGCATCACCAGCACGGTGAGCACGACCGCCACACTCACCTTGCGGCGCAGCTGGGTGAGTTCCCGGGCCAGCTCCCGCTCCATGCCATCGGCCGCACCGCCTGGATCCTCGGCATGGCAGCAGGGAGGGTTGGCGGACGGAGTGCTCATTGGGGGACCTGGAGGCAGCGCCGGGGCGCTGCGGGTGACGATCCCTTCAACCTATGGCGTTCAGTTGACTGGAGAGTCAAGGCCCTGGTGGATTCAAACGGCCTGCCGGGAGAACGACGGCGGACAGAGATGGTTAGAGTCTCCCCAGTAATGGAGAGTGTGTTTGCCCATGGCCGCCGTCACTCCCGCTCCCGCACCTGCACCCGCCGCCTCCCGCTCCGCCGCCACACCACGGGCCGGCCGCCCTCCAGGGGCGGCGCCAGTGCCTGTCGGCATGAAGATCGGCGCCCTGGCCAGCCGCAGTGGCCTGCCCGTGAAAACGCTCCGCTACTACGAAGAGCTCGGCCTGCTGCCGGCGGTGGGCCGCAGCGAAGGCGGTTACCGCCTGTTCGGTGAGGAGAGCCTGCGGCGCCTGGACTTCATCCGGCGGCTCAAGAGCCTCGGACTGACTCTTGATGACATTCAGGAGTGCCTGGCGGTGCACGATGCCGGTGAGCTCCCCTGCGGCGACATCCAGCGGCAGCTCCAACGGCAGATCGATCTGGTGGACGAACGGCTGCGGGAGCTGCGTCTGTTCAGGAGGGAACTGCAAAGCCTGCTGCAGAACTGGCAGAGCGATCCAGCGCCGAACATGGCCGTGATCTGCCCGAATCTCAACGTCTGATCAGCCCCCGGCCAGCGGAGGTCGCATGAACATTTGGCTGGATTGTCAATCCACTCGCAAGCCCGTGGCCACCTTGGAGATGGACAGTTCGCGAGCGGCGTCGAAAGGATGGCCAACATCGAACCACGCCGAAGAGTCTTCGGACGGCCAGCCCTGCTGCTGGCCACGGGAGGCATCATCGCGGTCTCCCTTTGGGCTGGCACCCGGTGCCTGTCCCAGGGTATGGGCGGTGCCGGCATGCCCGGGTATCGAGGAGGCGTGGGTGGCCCGGGCCAGATGGGGATGGGCTATTCGGATCAGCAGTTCGTCGTGATGATGATCCCCCACCACGACGGGGCGATCGCCATGGCCGATCTCGCCCTCACCCGCGCCCAGCGGCCCGAGATCAAGGCCCTGGCGAAGAGCATCAAGGCCAGTCAGACCCGCGAGAACGCCCAGATGCGTGCCTGGTACGAGCAGTGGTACGGCAAAGATGTGCCCAGTTGGGGACCGGGCACAGGCTGGGGTTGGCAGAACGGCATGGGCATGGGTGGAGGAATGGGCATGGGCGGGGGCATGGGCATGGGCATGGGACAGATGGGTGGTGGCACGAACCTCTCTGCCCTGAGCGCAGCCCCTGACTTCGACCGTGCCTTCATTGAGCAGATGATTCCCCACCACCAGATGGGCGTGATGATGGCCTCGATGGCCCAGACCAATTCGCAGCACCCGGAGCTTCGTCAGTTGCAGCAGGCCATGGTGCGGGTGCAGAGCGATGAAATCCAGCAGATGTCCCAGTGGTATCGCAGTTGGTACGGCACACGCTGAGGCCACCGATGGATCAGTTCTTCATCATCGACACGCCGAAATCCTTCGAGGAGGCCAGCGCCGCCCTACAGAAGGCGGTGGCGCAGCATGGCTTCGGCGTGCTGGCCGTGCATGATCTGGGCCACACCCTGCGCAGTAAAGGTCAGCCGTTCCTGGAGCAGTGCCGCATCTTCGAGGTGTGCAACCCCCAGCAGGCCGCCGCATTGCTCAGCACCACAATGGCGCTCAACATGGCGCTGCCCTGCCGGATCTCCGTCTACACCGAAACTGGCCAGACCCGCATCGGCATGATCCGGCCCGAGGCGATGCTCGCCAGCCTCTCGGCCGATCCCGCCCTGAAGGAGGTGGCCCGCGCGGTGGAGGCCTCCACCACGGCGATCATCGAGGACGCTGCGGCTTAGCGCTAGCGGCAGTATCTGAGCGGCTGCGATGCTAAGGAGGTTCTGTGCGCCGAGTTTCGCGCCAGCCGGCTGCGCTACGGGGTCTGGCAGGTGCCGGGTGGGATCACCCAGACCTGAGATTTCCGGCGATGCCGCAGCACAACGGTGATCCCCGATGGCACAACCCCTGGCGGCCGCCGCTACAGCTGCAAGGAGATCGGCTCCTATGCCCGTGCTCAGGAGCTGCTGTGCCAGGGGCACACCTATCTCGATGGCAACGGCGATGGACAAGCCTGTGAAGCGTTGCGCTGACAGGGTTTCTGGCGGTACGGGAACAGGCACTCCAAAGGGCCACTACCACCTGAAAAACGACGTACCTTGAACTTGAGGGGAGGCCCGGGAGCCAACCCGACCCTCGCCCTCCAACAGAGTCCGGCCAGGGAACACCCGAGCCGGTGCGCTCAGCGGAGGTGCGCCAACGATGCGACACACACAAGGTGAACTCGGTGACGCGGCGCGAGCGTCATCCCGTAACCGCAGAGAGCGATACGCCAGTTCTGTTTCCCGCGTTCTTAAATCTCGGGCTGCATAACCCGAGCCGGGATCACAACCGAGAAGGTCAAGCCCCGAGCATCTCTTCTCCCAGACGTGATCTCCAGTCCTTTCCTGTCAGGCCCCAGACAGACAACGCGTGAACCACAGACACCCGACCCGATCGAGTCCCAGATGCCAAGGCTCAGATCCGCGACCGGTGCTAAGGCGCCCCCCACGGGGCGCCTTCCTGTTGGCGAGACAATCACATGGTCACACCTGCGCTGCTCTGACCTCCTCCCGATCGCCCCTGCAGATCCGCCCCTATGAGGCGGCCGACTGGCCGGGGGTGTGGGCGCTGCTGGAGCCGGTGTTCCGCGCCGGCGAAACCTTCCCGCACGACCCGGCGATCTGCGAAGCCGAGGCCCGGGTGGCCTGGGTGGAGCAGAGCCACGCGGTGATGGTGGCCGTGGATGCGACCGGTGCCCTTGTGGGCACGTACTACCTCAGGCCCAACTCCCTGGCTCTCGGTGCCCATGTGGCCAACGCGGGCTATGTGGTGGCCGAGCAGTGCCGGCGCCAGGGTGTCGGCAGCCGCCTCTGTCAGCACTCCCTGCAGGCGGCGCGGCGGCTGGGGTTCCGGGCGATGCAGTACAACCTGGTGGTGAGCACCAACAGCGCCGGCATCGGTTGCTGGCAGCGCAACGGCTTTCAGCTGGTGGGAACCCTGCCGGGGGCGTTCCGCCACGAGCAGTTGGGTTACGTCGATGCCTTGGTGATGGTCCAGGGGCTTGTGGAGGGGCCGCCCCCATGAAGGTGGTGCCGTTGCGCCTGCAGCCGGGCGCTGACCTGCGCCGGGCACTGCAGACCTGGATGGCCGAACAAGACGCACAGGCCGGCTGCGTGATCAGCTCCGTGGGCAGCCTGACGGTGGTGCAGCTGAGGTTGGCGGGAGCTGCCGAGGCCACGGTGATCCGCGGCGACCTGGAGATCCTCAGCCTGGCCGGGACGCTTTCGCCCGATGGCGCCCATCTGCACATCGCTGTTGCCGACAGCAGCGGCGCCGTGATCGGCGGTCACCTCTGCGCCGGCTCGCTGGTGCGCACCACCGCCGAGCTGCTGCTGGGCCTGCTGCCGGACTGGCAGTTCAGCCGGGAGCTCGACCCGGCCACCGGCTACTCCGAGCTGCGGATCAGTCCTCGGGCTCCGAGCTGAGGGGCGGCAGCCGTCGCTCCACCTGCAGGAACACCAACCAGGCCACACCGGCGCTGATGCCGCCGGTCCAGTCGTTGCGCAGCAGCTCCACAATCGACACCGTGCTGGCGCCGATGCGCAGGCCGCGCAGCAGGATGCGGCCCAGCTTCTCCAGCGTCTCCCGGTTCACCGCCATGGGCTGGCGCCAGCACAGAAGTAATTCAGGTTGACGGAAGGGCTGCAGGTGTCGTCACTTGGGCGATCGCTGCAGGGGGGACCCCCACCTGCTGGGCGATCAGCACCACCAGCTGCTCCACCCGATCGAGGCGCTGCTCCAGGAGCTGCAGCTCGGCGGCGCCAGCCTTGGCCATGGCCTTGCCGCCAGATGCCCCACCCTTGCTGCCCTTGGTGGCCTTGACGGGTAGGGCGCTCCGCAGGGGCGGCCCATCCGGGTGGCTGAGCAGGGCATCCACCTGTTTCGGCACCGGGCCCTTGCTGAGGCCCTTGATGCCGCGCGCCTTGCAGAGTGTCCAGAGTGCAGCGATCGACAGGCCCTCCAGTTCTTCTCGACTGGCAGGGGCGTCACCGTCCAGCAGCGCTGCGGGCGAGTTGCTGGCTGGTTTGGTGTCGCCCAGCTCCTCGTGCAACCCGCGGTAGAGCCTGGCGTCGGATTGGGCCAGGTCCCGCAACGTGGCCCGCAGGGTGTCAGTGAGTTGTCCCATCGGCCTTGACCTCCTGGGCCTGCTGGGCTGCTGGGCTGTCCACGAGCTCCACCTTGGCGGGAGAAGACGGTTCCGTCTGGTTCACGGGGCCGCCGTGGCCGTTCCCACCCAGGGGGAGCGGCGGCAGATTCTTGGTCTTCTCGATGAACTCCTGACGCTTCTGATCCAGCTGTACCACCCGCTCCTTGGTGTGGGTCCAGCGGTTGATGAAGCGGATCACGGCCTGCACGAGGCCACCAAGGAAAGAACCGCCTTGATAGGTCTTGCGGCCGAGCTTGTAGCGGCCGAATTCATTCACCAGATCGTCGCCAGCGTCTTCAATGTCACCGGCCAGGGCGGTGACGATTTCCAGCATTTCGTACACGTCCTTGCGGACTGATGCTTCCCGTGCGGCAAGATCCAGCAGGCGCTGCTTGAGCTGTGCCGTTTCATCTCGTGCCTTGTTGGCCAAGCTGCGGTGCTGGCCGCGGCTGCGAATCGAGCTCTTGTAGCAGTTGCGTAGCTCGAGGTAGGTGCTGTTCAGATCCTCCCGACTCAAGGGCTCGGGGTCAGGCGGAAAATCCGAGGTGGGGGGTAGAAAAACCATGCGGCTGGCCATTCAGGGTCAATTCTGCCTCGTGCCGCACCCTGCCCCAGGCCACATCGAGTCAGAGAACAATCCAGAAGTTGCATACGCCTGCGGCGATGCCCTGCAGCACTGGGGTTATGGCGCTGCCGCCGGGAGCTGCGACTGCCAGCGGAGGTTCACAGACCCTCACAGCAACAACGCCAGCCCATACCGAATCCGCCTTGGTCCAGCCCGGTCGTGGCCCAGTGCACCTGGCGGCCGCTGCCGATAGGCGCATACTCCACCAGCCAGTTCCTCCTGTAGAGCTGAACCTCCGGGCAGCGAAACGGGAAGGCGTCCCTGTGGTCTGGCGATCACGCCACCCGGCCTGCCCCGGCTTGCGCACCGCGCAAGGGCTGAAGCGAGTCGCTGCGCTGCGCTCCGCGCCCCTTGCGCGGCGCAGGCGGCGCCGGGGCTTGACGGCGGTGTCGTTCGCCAGCCCAGCCATGGCCGCCACTCCCCTCAGCCGCTCCTGCCCGATCCGCATCATCTCGGTGCATCTCCTTGATGCCGCCGGTCAGCTGCTGCGTGTGCTCTTCCTCGATCGCGAGGGCCACATCACCTCCGAGCCGCACTACGTGCCCCGGGAAGAGGCCCTGATCCTGGCTGCCAATCAGCAGCGGGCGCTCGGTCCCCAGGCCGAGGTGCGGGTGCTCTGAGCCCCCGTGGCCGGAGGCACTCCGCCTCCGGCTTTCGGGTGTCGCCACATCGCCCGTGGGCTTGGGCTTCCTGGAGCGATGGATCAAATCTCTCCCAAGCCAGCGGGTGAAAGCAGCAGGTCCCAGCCCGAAGCGGCTCACAGCAACGTCCTGACGGGTCGATCTGGCGGTCTCTCAGCTGGGGCCCTGCAGCACCGGCAGTAGGGGAGGGGATTGGCCACTGGGCCGGCGCACACCCACCGCATCCCTCGTCCAGTCCTCACGTCGCGTCAAGGATCGGGCCAGGCGCCCTCCGCTGTCGGGCGTCCTTGTCACGGCGCTGCGGCCGGCCGGTGGGGGTGGGATTCTCCGCCGTCCTGCCGATGGCTTCCCCCGCTTCCTCCCTCCGCCGCCGCCAGGAGCAGTCCCCGGCTCTCAGCCGTTCTGCCCTGCGGGCCCGCGATGCCCTGGTGCTGGAGCACCTGTCGCTCGCCGATGCCCTGGCTTCCGCCACCGCCCGGCGCCTGTTCCCGTTGGTGGAGCGGGAGGATCTGATCCAGGTGGCACGGGAGGCCCTGGTGCGCTCCGCTCCCCGCTGCAGGGCAGGTGAGCCCGCTGGGCCCTATCTGCGCCGCTGCATCGCCGGGGCCCTGCAGCACCACCTGCGTGATCGCGTCCGCCTGGTGCGGGTCTCACGCCGCGAGCATTAGAAAGGCACCTGCCCGCTCGGCCACACCAGCCTCGATGCCCCCGTCGCTGGTGAGCACTCCCTGCTTGAGCAGCTGGCGGCTCCTGCCGCTGAGCCGGCGCTGGAGTCCTCCCTCGCCGGGCCGGCCCTGGAGCAGCTCGTCGAGCAGCTGCCTGCCGCCCAGGCCACAGCGCTCCGGCTCACGGTCCTGGAGAGCCTGTCGCTGCGGGCTGCGGCTGAGCGGTTGGAGATCAGCGCCATGTCGGTGCAGCGGGCTCAGAAGAAGGCCATTGCTGCCCTGCGCCAGCAGCTGGTGGGGGCGGGCTGAGGCCCCTTCCCTCAGCTCTGCTCAAACACCAGCGTGGAGAGCGGCCACCAGCCACTGCCGCCCTCGTCGTAGGTCAGCTCCACCATCGGATCGGTGTCGCTGCTGTCTGCCGCCAGGTTGAGCACTGTGGCCCCGGTCTCTGGGCTGATCAGGTTGCGCCAGCAGCGCGAGCCAATCTCCGGCAGGGGTGTCGTGGTGTCAGGCATGGGTCAGGGGCTCACCATCACCCGGTTGCCAGCACCGCTGTTGCTCACTGCCGCAAACTGCCTGTGCTGGGGCGACCAGCAGAGCGAGCGCCACCCCAGATCGGCGGGGGAGCTGCGCACCGTCCAGTTCAGGCCATCGGCGCTGGTCATGATCCGGTTGCCGGTGCCGCTGCTGCTGACCGCCACCAACAGCTCCCGCTCCGGCGCCCAGCAGAGGGCGGTCCAGGCGTTGTCGGCCGCCGAGGTCCTGCTCGTCCAGGTGATGCCATCGGCTGAGGTCATCACCCGGTTGCCACGGCCGCTGCTGCTCACCGCCACCAGTAGACCCAGCTCAGCCGCCCAGCAGAGCGCCGTCCAGCTGTTGGCTGCGGCGGCTGTGCGCAGCGTCCAGTTGCGGCCATCGCTTGAGGTCATCACCCGCTGGTTGCTGCCGGTGCTGCTCACCGCCACCAACAACCCCAGTTGAGGCGCCCAGCAGATGGAGCGCCATTCCTGATCCGCGGCAGCAGGGCCGGCCGTCCAGGTGAGGCCATTGGAGCTGATCATCACGCGGTTGCCCGTGCCGCTGCTGGCCACGGCCACCAGCAGGCCTAGCTCGGGCGCCCAGCAGATCGAGGTCCAGTTGTTGTCGGCCGGCGTCTGGCGCAGGTTCCAGCTGCGGCCATCCTGAGAGGTCATCACCCGCTGGCCCGTGCCGCTGTCGCTGACGGCGACAAACAGCCCCAGCGCAGCGGCCCAGCAGAGCGCCACCCAGTTCTGATCAGCGGCCGCCGGTTGGGGGCTCCAGCGAATGCCATCGCTGGAGGTCATCACCCGATTGCCGCTACCGCTGTTGGCCACGCAGACGTAGAGCTGCAACTCCGGCGACCAGCAGATCGCCTGCCAGCTGTTGTCCGCCGCCGAGCGCACGGTCGACCAGAGCACGCCGCTGATGCCCAGCACCGGTATCGGGCCAGCCAGCTCTGCCAGCGCCGCTGCCGGCAGCTGGTAGGTGCCGGCCTGGGGCCCAGCGGGACGGGTGATCGCCAGCAGGTCGCCTGGTTGGAGGGTCATCTGCTGCGGCGCTCAGGGCAGAGCCGGCAGGGTGCTCAGGTCCAGCGGCATGTAGTCCCCGGCCGGCTGGGCAGTGGCCATCGCCGCCTGCAGCTGGGCCGCATCCACCACCCGCCCGGGCGTGCCGTCTGCCAGCGCCAATGGGTCGGCCAGCTGCACTACCCCCGACGCCTCGGCCGTGGCCAGGACCACGCTGAGCAGCGGTTGGGCGGGATCGCTCTCATCGACGGCCAGCGGAACGGCCACCTGGATGCGGATCACCCCGGCGCCATCGGGCCCCAGGGCGGCGTTGGCGCTCCAGCTCGTGCCGTCAAACAGCAACAGATCCCCCTGGGCGATCTCCGCTCCGGCGATGCCGCTCCAGCTCGCCAGGGCAGGGCCGGCGCTGCTGGCCAGGTACACATCTCCGGCCACAGCCCCAGCCGGGGCCTCGGTGGTGGTGGGGTCGATCGCGCCCCTGTAGGTGAGCGCGCCGGGGATGGCGGCATGGAGGGTGCCGTCGGCATCCACCGAGAGGTTGGTACCGGGCCTGATCGCCCCGATCGCCGCCGCGGTGGCCGGGCTGAGCATGAACGCCTTGACCTCATCAGCAGTGGCCCGGTAGGGCGTGCTGCCGCGCTGCACCAGCAGCAGATCGGTCGGCTGGGGCAGGGAACGGCCGGCGGTGCGGCTCTCGGTGGTGGTGGCCATGGTGATCCGTGCAGAAGGGGAAGGCGGTTGAGGAAAGATCAAGGAGGTAGGGGGCTGAGCAGGCGCAGGTCCAGCGCGATCACCACCACCCCATCGCCGGCAGTGGCACTGATGAGCGGCGCCAGGGCCTGCACGGCACTGACACCCCCGGACGGCGGTGGTTCAGGGGTGCCGCCGTCCTGCAGCTGGGCCTGGCCCAGGAAGATCACCCCCTGCGGCCGGCTGCTGCTGCGGCACTGGGCCGTCAGCTCGGCCAGCACAGCCGGATTGGGAGTGGCCATTGGCGCCAGGGCAGTGCTGCTCAGCTGTTGCCAGCCCCCAGCCAGGGATCCGCTGGCCGGGGCAGCGCTGGCTGGGATCAGAGCAGGGCATCCCCCAGCTCCAGGGCCGCGAGATCGGCAGGATCGCTGCTGGCAACACCAGTGCCCTCGCTGGTGGCCGTGCTGCTGCCGCTGGCCTGGGCTTCCAGCGCCGTGGCCTGCTCCACGAGTTCAGCCTTGGTCTGGCTGCCATCGAGCTCCACGCCGTAGACGGTGGAGCAGAACTCCACGATCTGGGCCTTGGTCATGGCCTGGAAGTCGGTGGGCTGTGAGGCCAGCAGGGCCTCGCCAGCCGCGCTGCTGGTGTCCGTCGGCTCACCGGTGGGCGTGGACTCATCTACTGGCGAGGCAGGCTCCGTCGCGTCCGGCGGCTCAGGCTCGAGGTCCAGCAGATCCACGGGCTCTGGCTCCATCTCCGGCGGCTCCTGCTCGGGTGGGGCCTGTTCTTCGCCACCACCGGAAGGGCTGAGCAACTGCCAGCCCAGGGCCTGCCAGCCGGCCAGGTGCACCGGCCAGATCGAGCGAGTCGCACCGTCCTTGCCGATCAGCAGCTGGCTGGGCGGCAGCAGCGAGGCATCGCCTACACCCGGATCCGGTGTGACGTTGAGCCGCTGCTCCGGGCCCGAGAGGCGAACAGGCGTGGAGGCGGGGTTGTTGCTGTCGAGAGGCTGCAGCAGCTCCAGCGGCAGGGCCTCGGCTCCGGCCGCCACATTGAGGGTGTCGAGTGGGTTGCCCATGGCGCTCACCTCACAGCCCCTGGTTGGCGGTGAGCGCCACGGTCATCCCGGCAGGAGTGCCAGGCGAAACCGTCGCCCGCGCCAATCGCAGGCAGGGCGGGGTGATCAGCGCGCTGTCGGCCGGGTTGATCAGCAGGGCGGCGCCGCTGATGATCGCCTCCACCTTGCCGCCAGCGGCGGGGATGGCGACGGCCGCGGCGGTGATCCAGCTGCCGGCGTTGCCATCGGCCAGCAGCGGCGCCAGCTCCAGGGTCACGGTCACGGCCTCGCTGTGGCCGGGGTGGGAGGCCACCAACACAAAGGACGCGGAGGCATCGAGATCGGTGCCGAGGTTCACCACATCACCGCTGCTGCGGGTGTGCTCATAGCAGTCGGTGGCGGAGTGGTTGATCCAGCCGACGAGCACCGTCTGGGCGTCGAGCAGCCGGGTGGCGTGAGAGGTCATGGAAGGGTCTCCGGTAGGGATGGGATGAAGGGTTCAGGGCAGCACCAGCGGCATGGGCGCCACGTTGAACAGGCGCGCGGCGGCCTTGCGGTTGCACACGGCAAAGCCCACGTACCAATCCACCCGCGTGCGGAACACCGGCGCGTCATGCACCTCCCCGAAGTCGCGCACCGAGATGCCGTAGCGCCCCTCGAACGGGCCCTGCAGGCCGCAGACCGCCGCATCACCCAGCACGCAGCAGTAGATGGAGGTGGTGCCAGCGGGTTCGTCGTAGCCGAGCACCGCGTTGCCCTCGGCGTCCTCCTCCACCAGCAGGATCTCGATCCCCTCGAAATAGTGGCGGCCGTCGATCACTTCATAGAGGTCGCCGCCGGCCTGGCGGGAGGCGGTGCTGATCTGGCGGCGGGCGGCCTTGCTGGCGATCAGCACCTTGTCGCCGCCGTAGCCGATCACGCTGTCGCTCAGCGCCTCCAGCGCCAGCAGGTTGAGCGTGCTGCCGCCGTTGTCGATCGTCTGGTCCTCGCCAGGCGCCAGGCGCTTGCTCAGCCCGTTGAACGCCCGCGGATCGAAGGTGTCATCGCCGTTGATGATTGCGGCTTCCAGGGTCAGCCGCATCGAGCGCACCTTCATCTCGGTCTGGGCTGCTCTGGCCTCAGGACCCTGCAGGTCCACGATCGAGCGGTCCACATCCAGGTCGCCGCCGAACAGGTGCACGAACTCCGAATCGGAGTTGATCACCCCGTAGCTCTGGCGGTAGCCCTCGTTGACGGCCCGGAAACCGACGCGGGGCAGCTTGGTCTCTGCCGGGAAGCTCAATGAGCCACCAACAAGGTTGCGGAAGGGAAGGCGGCGCAGTAGCTCCCCTTCCGCGAAGGTCTTGAGCACCGCCAGCTGTTCAGCGCGGCGGGCGTATTTCTGCGCTTCGATCAAGGTCAGGCCCAAGGGCACGCTCCAGGGGCCTGGCCCCAGTGACAACAGCTCCTGTTGCCAGGTCCTGCAGGCCATCCGGTTCTGCGCCGCTCTGCGGAGGGGTGTCTGTTGATCACGCCACATCGGCCCGTCCCCTCGGCGAGCACCGCATCGAGAACAGTGCGCGTCACGGTCCACCGCCTCCATCCTGCGGGTAGTGCAAGCGGTGGATGGTGGTACTGATGCGTGAGCGGCTGCGGTGCCTACCTTCCGCGCTTGGCCGGTGCCACCGTGCCAGGTCGGCTTGGGGGATCGCCGCGATGGCGGCCCTGCTGATCGGCGGAGCCCCCAGCCGCGCCGAACCCTGGAAGAACTGCGCCTACAACGACCGGCCGATCCCCTGCCGCGACAGCCACAGCAGCGACGGCACCGTGCGGATCGTCTGGAAGGACGGCAAGGCGATGACCTACCGGCTGATTCAGGAAGGCTTCCCCCTCTCCACCCTGCGGGACAGTCTGGGCGGGCTGTGGGTGCGGGAGATCTACGTGCAGGGCAATGCCGTCTTCACCAACAAGGCCAACGGCAATCGGATCTTTGTGCCGTTGCGCCCAGAGATCAGCCGGCCATGAGCGACCTCGACGCGTTCCTCCGTTGGAACTCCGGCCATTTGCTGGAGAACCGCACCCGAGGTGCCTATGCCGAGTGGCTGGTCCACCGGGCCTTGGGCCTCGATCCCGGAGAGCACCGGGTTGCCAGCGCCTACGTCTTCTGCCTGCTGGCAGAGCAGGACCCCGAACTGGTGGATCCCCAGGACCTCAGCCAGTGGCGGTTTTGGGTGGTCCCCACGGGAAAGCTGCATGGAGGACGGAAATCGATCGGACTGCAACCGCTGATCCGGGCCTATGGCCCAGGCATCAGCTACGAGGAGCTGCCGGACTCCATCGAGGCCCTGCGCGCTTGAAGCCTGCGGCCGTCCAGAGCCGCCGCCAACCCAGACCTTTCGTGCTAGTACAGGCGTACGCATCGAGTGGTTGCATGGGAGTGGCTGCGAGTCGGGGGGCTTCTCCGCTGGAACAACGGCTTGATGCACCGATCGAGGAGTGGCCCTACCTGGGACAGGAGGTGCTGGTGCCAGCCCGCAGCCGCAAGGTCTGCATGACCTGCCACTGGTTCAGGCATCACGCCGGAGCGAACTGCATCCCACTGCTCACCTGCCAGCTGCACCAGGGCCTGATCGCCCAGGGCGAGCACCTCACCAACCGCTGCCAGGGCTGGACCGACGACATGGTGCGCCAGACGGGCTGGGCACCGGAGGTGGCCTGAGCAGAGCTCAATGAACGTCGTCGACCGGCCCGGTCGCCCGCCGCTTTCGCCCCGGGAGGGCTGGATCAGCGACGGTCGCAACGTGCTCCACTTCAAGCCGCTCCGCTACGACCGCTGGAGCCAGTCGCTGGAGGTGACGCTGGGAGAGGTGATGCCTGCCGGGGAGCCGGCGCTGCTCAAGCGCCGCAAGGAGCTCACCCGCGGGGAAGCGATCAAGCTTTGGACCCAAAAGCTGCAGGCCGGCTGGAAGGTTTGTGCGCCGCAGTGGGAGCCACCGAGGAACTGAGCGCCGACGGGCAGAGGCGTACCGGGTCTTCGAGTCGCGCTCGACAGCGAGCCCTGGCTGAGGAGCTGCTGCAAGAAGCACAGCCCTCCCTCGATTCCCCCCTGCAGCAAGCGACCACCAACACCAGCCGTAGCAGCCAAGCCAGCCGGAGCGTCGGAAGCGAGCCACAGTGTGAACATGAGTACGGTACGGTACTGTTTGGCCTGATTGATGCTGGTGCCAAGTCGTCCTTCGATTGCTTTGTCCGATGGTCCGCGCCGCAAGCCCTCCCCGGTCTCGAATCCTCCTGGCGGCCAAAGAGCTGTTTTTCAGCCAAGGTTTCGCCAGGGTCTCGACTGATGACCTTGCCCAGGCTGCGTCGGTTTCCAAGGCGACGCTGTACCGGCACTTCGAGGGACTCAATGGGGTCCTTCGAGCAGTCGTGGAAGCTGAGGTTGAAAGCTTTGAGCAGGGTGTTCCTACTGATGTTGAGACAGAGGAAGAATTCGTTGAAGCCCTGATCAGTTTTGGTTCGAAGCTTCTGAGATTTCTCAATCAACCTGAGATCATCAGATTCTCACAGCTGATGTTTGAAGAGGCGCGTTCACACCGCGATCTCGCCGGAGACTTTTACTCCTGCGCCTATGGTCGAACACAAGATGATCTATCACGCTTGATCCAGCAAGGCGTTGATCTTGGCTATCTGAAGTCTAAACACAGTGCCAATGATCTTGCTGAACAGCTTCTCGGGCTTTTGGAGGGTTTTGGATTTGTGCGCGCACTTCTTGGCTTGACCAGCCAACCATTTGAAAATCCCGAAGAAAGAAGCCGATCCTGTGTGCGCATCTTGTTGCACGGGCATACAGGAAGCCCGAACCTTCTCGATCGCACTTTCATTCATGAACGAAAGCCATGAGCATTCACAAATTCGCGCCTCCGGCGTCGCTTGGCGACCGGTTGAACGACTACAGCAAGCTTCTGATGGTACATTTCAAAAGCAAGTCTTTCACCATTGCTGTCGGGATCGCCACCCACTCAATATTCCCGCTCCTTCGCTGGCTGCAGCAGCGGAAGATCGACAAAGGCGAGACAATCTGGCTGGAAGACATGCCTGGGCCGCCACAAAGTCAGGCTTTCCCTCACCTGTCATTTCAACCGGCTGATCTGACTCCTAATGCCGGGCTACTTCGAAGGCGTGCTCGCCACATGAAAGTCGATTACCCAGCAACGGATTATCCATTTGCTTACCGTAAGACGCCACTTTCAGGCAATGTGATCAATGGCTTGGGCGAGGAGGCTGCCCGCCAGCCTGACCATGTATTTTTCGGTGACTCCTACAAGCGCGCCTGGGGAAAGCTGGACTGGTATTTCCAGGTTATGGAGCCCACCTCAATTCACCGACAGATTGCACAAATCTTTTGGCAGGACGGTGGTCGCGTTGGAATTGTGGCACGCAGAAATACCGCCCCTCCAGACCCTTCAGATGCCGCCCTCCTGATCAAAGAGGCGGCGAGGCGCTTCGGCGCGAGCCTGGCGGGCATCACCAAGATGGATGCAAGTTTTTGCTACCGGGACTCATCGCCCGATTTTCAGTATGCGATCTCAGTGGCATGGCCTATGGATCGAGAAGAGATGCTGCATACGCCGAGCCAGCGCTCCAATCGGGAGATCATGGATGCCTACCGGCAGGTCAATCGAGTAGCCATCAAGCTTGCGAACTTCATTCGATCCCTGGGCCACCCAGCTCAGGCGTCCACCAATCTAGCCCCAGGCTCCAGCACTGAAGTGCTTCATGTTCCCATTGCCATTGAGGCTGGTCTTGGCCAGCTCGGCAAACATGGATCCTTGATCACTGCTGAATTCGGCTCCAACGTGCGCTTGGCCACGGTGCTGACCGATTTGCCCCTTGCGATCGATCAGCCGCGCGACCTGGGTGTTGACGACCTTTGCCGTAACTGCCGGATTTGCGAAACCAATTGCCCGCCTCACGCGATTTTTTCCGAAAAGCAGACTGTGAGAGGCCAGAAGAGATGGTATGTCAACTTTGACAAGTGCGCACCCTATTTTGCTGAAACACGTGGCTGCGGAATCTGTATTGAAGTGTGCCCCTGGAGTGAGCCCGGAAAAGGTATGGAGCTCACAAAGACCCTGCTTGGTCGCCGCCACCCTGTTACGGGCAGCGAGTGAGCAGCTTTGTCGGAATGAGGCCCCACCTGGGTGCAGAGCACAACAAAGCCCGGAGTGCTGGCCCCGGGCGTTTGTCTGCTCAGCCGTGGTGCCGTCCCAAGGGGGACGGGCGCAGCTGCGCGGTCGGTTGATCGTTTGCAGATCAGGGTGTCTTCGGTTGTGGTCGGAGTTGCCGGCGCTGGCACCTGGGGCCAGGTGTCAATCGGGACGTTCCGTTGGGTCCGGGGCACCTGAGGCGGTGCAATGGACGGCGACTGGCTTGACACGCCAGGAACGTCAGTAGATCCGTCGAGAGTGTTGGAGCAGGGGCCGGATCGTCAGCGCACTCCTGGCTGCTGCTCAGGGGGGGTGTCTTCCATCGATGGAGCCTCCGAATCCCGTTGCAGCCAGAATGGATCCGGCGGCTGGAGACAGCAAGAGCAGCGGCGGGATCCACATCCCTCGTTACCAGCTGCAACGCATCGTCATGCGGGCCTTCTCGCCGCAGGTGCTAAGTGCCGGACAGGGCTGATCCAGTCCCTGCCCCACCGGCGCTCTGTGGATCGGCTACGCGCAGCCCTCCTCATGGTCCGGGCGGCCTCAAGGGCTGACGCGAGTCAGCCGGCTTGTTCGATGGCTTCGCTGCGCTCCGCATTGCAGAGGGAGGGGGCTGCCCCTTGACCCCGCCCGGCCTGCTTCGGGGTCTCCGCTACGCCTGCCATGGCTTCCGCATCCCGCATCCGCGCCTTCCAGCTCCTCAGCTCCCGCACCCTGGAGCTGCTCTGCGGGCGTATTTCTGCGCCTCGATCAAGGTCAGGCCCAAGGGCACGCTCCAGGGGCCTGGCCCCAGTGACAACAGCAGCTGTTGCCAGGTCGCTTGTGGGCAGGGTGAACCCTGAGGTTCAGGCTGTTTAGCCTGGGGCGATGACCAATCCCCAGCTCATTGAGAACCTGCTTGCGGTGATCCGCAGCCTGCCGGCTGACGATCGCCGCTGGCTGCTCAGGCAGCTGGAGCAGGACAGCAGCGACCTGAGTCACGGGGCCCTGGCTGAGATGGCGATGGCCGGGGGTGCCTTTGACGACCTGGCGGCTGAGCCTGACCTCTACAGCTTCTCGGACGGAGAAGCGATCGGCGCCTGCTGATGCTGAGCCGCTACGACATCGTGCTGGTCGCCTTCCCATTCACGGATGGGCCTGCGGCCAAGCCTCGGCCGGCCTTGGTGATCACCACCAGTGAGCGCCATGGGGATGTGTTGCTGGCCTTCATCAGCTCCAACGTCAGCGGGCCGCCAGGCCGCGATGAGCTCGACATCCCTGCCGATCATCCAGGCTTCTCAGACACCGGCCTAAAGGTGAGCTCGAGGATCCGGCTCAGCCGCATGACAACCCTGGCGATGCCACTGGTGAAACGGCGCATCGGGCTGCTGCCGCTGGCCTTGCAGACGGAATCCCAGCAGGTGCTGCAGCGGGTGATCGGCGGCCAAGGCTGAGCGTTCCCCTGTTGGCCAGTTCGTCGCTGTGACAGCAGTGGGCGGCACCGGTTTCCAATCCCGTGCCCGGTAGCGGCCTGGGCCCCTGCCCCACCGGCGCTCTGTGGATCGGCTACGCGCAGCCCTCCTCATGGTCCGGGCGGCCTCAAGGGCTGACGCGAGTCAGCCGGACTGGTGCGTTGGCTTCGCTGCGCTCCGCATTGCAGAGGGGGCTGCCCCTTGACCCCGCCCGGCCTGCTTCGGGGTCTCCGCTACGCCTGCCATGGCTTCCGCATCCCGCATCCGCGCCTTCCAGCTCCTCAGCTCCCGCACCCTGGAGCTGCTCTGCGAGGAGGCCTCCACCCATCTCCCCACCCCCCTGGAGCGGCTGGAGCGCCTCTGCGCCGATGTCCTCTTTGATCGCCAGCGGCTCAATCCGCCGCTGGTGAGCTCCTTCCCCGAAAGCGAGCTGCCCTTCTGAGGGGGCGAATCCCTCGGGCCCTTGGTCTTCGGGCCCTTGGCCCCGGCTGCGGCCGGGGCTCTCTTTTTGCCCGCAGCCGGCGGCCCCAAGCCAGCACTGGCAACAGGGCTCAGCAGCACCACGCCGATGGCCAGCCCCATGACCCCCGAGCGGTTCCAGGACCGCTTTGAAGCCTTTCGCGGTGAACCCCAGCAGGTTTCCGGCGTCTGGACCCTTCATGCCGCGATCGCTGCCCTGCCCGGCAGCGAGGCCGTCCTTGATGAGCAGGCCCCCTGGGCGCTCACCTTCAGCCAGAAACCCGCTGCGCCCCCGGCACCAGCAGTCCCCGACGGCGGCCTCGATCCCCGCGGTTCAGAGGAAGCTGGCATGGCCGGCCCGCAGCTGGCAGCCCCCGTCCAGCCCGGAGACACCTACCTGCTGGTGAATGACCGGGATGAGGACATGGAGGCCTACGACCACACCGGCCAGTTCCTCTGGAAGATCCCCTGCCTGGCCCGCGGCCAGGGGGCGGATACCGACTGGAGCCAGAACAGCACCGACACCCCGCCAGGGCTCTACAGGCTTGGCCAGCTCTACGCCGATTACGAGCAGAACCCCAACCCGCCCTGCTCCGATACCGCCATGGGCTACGGCTGGTATTCCTTCGACATGGAGGAGCTGGAGGGCCAGGAGGCCGCCCACGGCCGGGCCGGGATCATGCTCCACGGTGGTGGATCAGCCTGCGGCTGGCCCGGCGCCTGGGCAGCGCAGCAACCCCTGCACCCCACCCTCGGTTGCGTTCGCCTGCACAACGCCGATCTGCGCGACAAGGTGCTGCCCCTCTACCGGCATGGCACCGTCTATGTGGGGGTGTTCCAGGAAAAACAGTGACCCCGGGGCTGGTGCTGCCACCGGCTGGGGCCAGACCGCCCAAGCCGCCGTTCGACCGCGAGCGGTTCATCTTCAAGATCCTGGCGGTGGTGATCGGCACCCAGCTGCTGATCCATTCCCTCGCCGCTGGGGTCTGCGGTCAGCGGGCGCTGGAGGGCCGGCCTGTTGGCCAGATCTGCCCCGGCACGCTGGAGCAGCTGCAGGGCGGCTTTGATTCCACCCTCAAGCTGCTGCTGGCGCTGCTGGGCGGTGCAGCGCTGACGCGCATGGACCGTTAAAGCCTGGGAGCGGGAGGAGGGCTTGCTCCGGGCCTCTCCAGTCTGAGGCCCGTCCTGCGGCCGCGCCTCCGCTGGGATCGGTCCCGTCGCTGCGCCACACCTGGCGCCGATCGTCATGGCCACGCTCACTGCAGGCAATTCCGCTGCCACCTCCCCGTTCTGCAGGCCAGAAGAAGATCCGTTCCTGCTGCTCGAATCCACGCTGCGCGCGGTGGAGGAGATCCTGCTGCGGCGTCGTGGGCTGCCGCTGCGCCGCACCTGGATCGAGCAGCCCTATGGAGAAGAAGAGATCACCCTGCTGGAGGAGGAGGTGATCCCCGCGATCCAGCAGTGTCTGGCACGGGTCGATGCGCTGGATGAGCGGCTGTTAGCCCAGCAGGAGCTGATGCAGCGCTGTGAGCTCGAGCTGCAGCGCCAGCCACTGTCTGTGCAGAAGCTGCAGATGGCCTGAGCGCCATGGTTTGGGGGCTGCAGCTGCGGCCCCCTTGCCTGTGCCTCGATCCCAGGGTTGGCGGAGCAGCGCCTGTCCTCGGGCGCGGTGGGTGCTCAGCACGAATCCGCATGAGGGCCAGTGGGGCGTGGCTGGCCGGGCGGAGCGAAACCCCTCCGCAGCCTGCCCCTGCGGCTTGCGCTGGCCAGGGCTGACGCGAGGCTCGCGCTGCTCGCCCCTGGCCAGCACTGCGCCTGCGGGGCGTCTGGTCGGTGTTCTCCGCTCCACCCCAGCCATGGCCACTCCCCAAGGCCCCGTCTGCGAAGTCCGCCTGCTTGTGGTTCACCGCTATCAGCCAGGAGTCCAGAAGCTCGGCACCACCCCCTGTGAGGTCGAGTTCCTGGGCCGCCGCGGCAAGCCCGTCAAGAAGAGGCGGCTGATCCCTGCCGAGAAGGCGTTCGCCTTTGCCCGCAAGCTGCAGGGCACCCCAGGCTGCACCGTCTCGGTCTGCTGAGCCTGGGGGCGCAGGCCCGGCTGCCGGTTGGTGGCCGGGCTTTCCGGTCTTCACAGGCTGAGCCGGCCAACATGGACATCAGTGGCAAGCAAACCATCAGTCGCGAGAGTTGGGGAAGGCACAGCGAGCAGACGGCATCGAGAAGCAGGCCGAGACCCTGCTGCATGCCTATGCAACCGTCTGCCACAACTCCTTACGCCCCAGGGAAGCGGGGCCAAGCGCCCACTGACGTCAGACGACCGCCCCCGCCAGAATTACCTCACCCCCTGAGCCAGCCAACCCCTGATGCAAGCGTTGGTCTGGCTCCCGGTGGACAACCCCACCCTGGATGTTATCCAGGCGCAGCTGAGGCAGCGGGATGTGTTCACTACTGGGTATGAGCGCGTAGGAGTGGACGCATATGACCCGGCGACCTATCTGCATGACCAGTTGCTGGAGGAGACGAGCTTCGGCTTCCGCTACGACCGCAATGTGCTGAGCCGCCTAGTGGAGGTGGTTCAAGGTAAGCCGTTGAGCGAAGAGCATCGGGTGGCCTGCGGCATCCAGGTGCTGGCGCAGATCACGGAGGCCGTGGTGGAGCCAAACACGGCGCTCTATGAGTTGGGATCTGGCTGCTCGCATGCAGATGCTGAGGAGCAGTTAGCTCTGTTTCGTCGCATCGACCATACGCATCCGCAGCACTGGGCCGACCTGGCAACGGGTCGAGCTGATCGCTTCAAAGCAGAGCGACTTGGCGACTGGGAAGGAAACAGCGCGAGGGAGGACAATTACGCCAAAAGATTAAATCGGTGGAGCGCAAGTTATGCGGCTTGCCTGAAGATTGCCACCCTGGAACTGAGTGAGATGGGCGCCGAGGCCAGGATGCTGGAGTTAATCCGCTGGATGGAGGAAGATCTATGCTTCCTCTTGCCAGGGTTAATTCTTGCCAATCGGTATCTCGCGCCCAATTCCTGCCGTGGCGGCTTGTTCAAGCAACTGCGCAGCCAAGATCGAGGCAAGGCTCTTAAAGGAATTCGCAACCAAGCATGGGATCTCGCCTTGATCTATGCCTGGATGGAAGATTGTCGCAACATCGCCACCACTGGCAAGATCGTAATTCTGGCCAGCCTGGATCGCAGATTGCACTCGATCGCACGCTCGGTTCTAACGGCCATAGAACTTGGGCGCGATGAGGCAATCACAACGCAGCAGACAATTGAGCGAGAGTTCTTCTCTGCCTGGGGAATGGCACGTGGGCAGCGACTTCTTGGTGCATGGCAAGCCGCTCAATCACGACGACAAAGCCACCCCGAACGAAAGCGAGTCCTAACACTCGAAGACGCCCGAGAAATTGAGAAGTTTTTGGAGGCGCAGATCCTTCTTCCCGTCACTCCTCTGCCACAAGCCGCGGGCAATGGCCAGCACTGCTGAGGCTGGAATTGAGGCGATGGATTTCCTGATCCTTTGCGCGAGTTGCGTAAAGCGCTGAGGCACAGCAAAGCGGAGCCGCATTGCCGACGCCAGCTCCGTTGCACGGCTATGACCGATCGGCGTACCGCCCAACGTCCTGCAGATCGTTGGGCGCCACTCACTCCAACTAGCCCGACTGCTCAAGGGATGGGTTGGCGGTGAGCACCCAGCCAGTACCGGTAACGGCTGCGATACCGCCCGGCACGGGCTTTGGAGCGAGCAGAGCCGAACTGGGGGCTGGAGCCATCGCGGCGGCGGCGTACCCAGACACCCCGGCGAATCAGCCGAGTGTCGTTTGGATTGGCGCGGCGGGCGGCCACGATCGCCCCGTAACCCCGCTTCTGTTTGCGTTGGGCGCGGGAACGGGCCTGGCTGGCACTGGCGGCCGGCACCACCGTGGCGGTGGATCGGTTGCGCCAGAACACCAGGTACCAGGCCATTGCTCCCTCCCGGCGGGTTGATCAGCGCCGCGGTGCAGCCGCCCGGGGGGTGGTGCCCTTGACGGCCTCCAGGTAGAGCTCGGCGGTGCTCAGGGTCTGCAGGTTCACGGCTCCGCCGTGCTCGTGACCGCTCTCAGGCACAGCCGCCGAGTACAGCCCGCTGCGCTGCTGGAACAGGAAGCTGTACACCGGGTGGCGGCGCAGCTCCTCCATGTAGTCGCCATCGCTGAGGGCGACACCGTCGGCTGTGAGGGGCTGGCCCTTGCCATCCACCGGCAGCAGCCGCTCGCGGCCGTCCACCTCGCCCAGCTGGAAGTGGCCACCGCACAGCGTCACGAAGGTGTCAAAGAACGTCCCCCGTTCATCACCGCCCACCCGGCCTTCCGCTTCTGAAAACAGCCGTTCCATCAAGCGCTCCTTGCGCAGGTTCTGCACCTGGGAGCGGGCCTCGTCCCGTTCCTTTTCGACGCTGCGCACGCGGCGCAGGTTGGCCTCGTTGAGCTGGCGTTCGCGCTCGCCCACCTGGCGTTCGAACTCCTCGCGCTTGCGCTCGGCGTCCTGCAGGCGGGCGTACTCGTCCGGGTTGATCTCCGAGAAGCGCGAGAGCTGGGCTCGGGCCTTGCGCAGTTCTTTTTCGAGCTGGTTGCTGCGGCGGCGTTCGGCCCGCAGGGGATCAGCACTGCTGGGAGCAGCGGCAGGAGGTTCGTCGTTGTCGCTGGGGCTGGAGTCCTGTGGCAGGGAGAGGTCGAGGGTGTCGTCGCCGTCGGCAGCATCCAGAGCCACGTCAACGGCGCCGTCGCTGTCGAGCAGGTCGGAGTCAGCGGCAGGTGGAGCAGAGCCAGCAGGGACCTGGTTGGGTTGTTGCTGCTGTTGGCGGTAGGTCTGCCATCGGCCAGGAGGGACCATGGGACCTGGAGCAGCGCCACTGTTGGCGCCGCTGGAATCAGAGGAGAAGAAGGAGGAGGGCATCACCCATCACGGCTGTGGTGCTGCGGGCGCCCCGTCCGGGCTGCGCTCGCTCTCCCTGTTGCCAGCTCCTCAAAAGCCCTGCTCAGGCAGCTCATCCAGCACGGGAGCAGAGCGCCGGGCCGGCAGGTAGGTCCACTCCCCCGCCGGTAGCGGCGTGGAGGGCAGATAACCAGGCACCAGCAACTGCATCCCCGCCGGGATGGAAGTGGTGGAGCGGTAGACGGGCAGGAGCAGGGTGGTGCCAGCCGGCAGCGGTTCCTCGCTGGGCCAGCTGCTCAGCTCCGGGTTGAACTGGCGCAGCAGAGAGAGGCTGAGGTTCTGCTCGGCCGCCACGCTGCTGAGCGTGTCGCCTTCGACGCTGATGTAGGTCTCGCTCTGCTGCAGCACCGGGTTGAGGCTGCGCAGCTTGGTTTCGGTAGTGCCATGGCGGCCAGCCAGCACGGCCAGCGAATCCCCATCAATGGAGGTGATGGTCTGGGTGCTTTCCAGCTGGGGGTTGATCCGCCGCAGCGTGGCCACGGTGGTGCCGTAGCGCTCGGCGATCAGGTTCAGGGTGTCGCCATCCCTGAGCACCAAGACGCTGTGCGGCCTGAGTACCAGCTGGATCGCTTCCCCCAGCAGCGGCTGCAGCAGCAGCCCGATACCGCCGGGGCCGTAATCCGCCCCGAAGTGCATCACCTGGCAGCCGGCGAACTGGGCCCGCCCGCCACTGGGCAGCCCGCCCTCCGGTTGCAGCAGTGCCAGGTCCCCGAGCCACATCACCCCCTGGCAGGGGGCCTGCACCGTGCCCAGCAGCGTTGGGTCCCAGGGCAGCGGCGCCTCGTCGCGGAAGCCTGGTGTGGCCCAATTCAGCTCGGCCGCTAGCCAGTCGAAGGTGTTGCTGGTGCTCACCGGCAGGATCGCCGCCCGGCAGAGGTAGCCGCGCAGCAGCACGTCGCCTGGGTCGGTGAGAGCGGTGTCGTTGTAGCCGCTGACGATGCCGTTCTGCTCCAAGAAGCAGTCGATCACATGTCGGCGGATGGGAACCGGATTGCGGCTCTCGGGCCGGTCCACCTCAAACAGGCAGAGGCGGGCATTGGCGTAGGGCTGCAGCGCCAGCCACAGGGGAGTCGCAGCAGGCTGAGCCACCCGGCTGTCGATCGCCGGGGCGGCTTCAGGCAGAGACACCAGCTGGCCCCACAGCGGAGCACCTCGCAGAGGATTGAGGCCCTGGTTCAGGGGCGAGAGGGGCTGCTCCATCGCTCAGCCCCGCACCAGGGATCCCCGGAAGGGATCTGGGTTGCACAGGCGCCAGTTCTGCAGCCGCGGCAGCAGCAGCGCCAGCTGGCCGATGTGCTGGCTGCGCTGCCGGTTCAGCACCATCGCCGGGGACGGCCCCGCAGGGTTCCACTCACTCTCGGTTTCCTCCAGCAGTAGCTCGGTGGCGTACTCGACCACTGCCAACTTGCTCAGCGGCAGGGGGTTGGGCACAACGCCACCGGCAACACCCTTGCGCTTGGTGCGCACCGGTCTGTTCACCTGTGCCGGGGTCAGCGCCGCCAGCTGCTGATCCAGGAGGGCGATGGCATCGAGGTGGCCCTGAGCCGTGCAAACCCCCGTGGGGTAATGGGCCTGCAGCAGGGCCATCTCCCGGTTCAGGGCCGCAAGGGCAGCACTGGTGACGGGGATGGAGAGGGCGACGCGTAGAGCCTCAGCATCACCGGGGAGCCAGGTGCAGGTGGGCGGGGAGGTCTGGGTCATGCCCTCCGTTGCCAGCCAGCTCAGCTGCCGCTGCCCCCATTGATCTCGCCCAGCCCCAGCTGCTGGCGCAGCTCCACGCCGTCAATCACTCCCCGCTCATGCAGCACCAGCCACTCCTGCACCGATGGCTGGGGTTGGCGCGGGGGCTGGGGCGGCACCAGCGGGCTGATCTCCACGCTGCAAGCCGGCGAATCCGTCAGCTTCTCGCCGGTGAGGCTGGTCCACTGGCGCAGCAGGGTGCTGAGCATCGAGGCCTTCTGGCCTGCCAGCGATTGCAGCACCGCAAAGCTCTGGCCGGCGGTGAGCGAGACCTCCAGCTCGGTCCGGGCTGGACCGTGGCCGCCGGCGGGGATCAGGGCGTCACGACGCATGGCCTCCTCCAGCTGCTGCAGGTAGGCCCGGTGCTCAGCCAGCGAGCGGGCTTCAATCTCGACCCACTGGAACTTGGCGCCTTCCGGCAGGTCCATGAAGGAGGAGGTGGAGAGCACCAGGCGCTGGGGGCGCTGGCCTTCTGCGCCGCCAGTAGCCGAACCCGAGCCCAGAGCGCCATCACTGCGCCGGAAGCCGTAGGCATCGACCAGCCCCGTGCGCACACCCACCGGCAGGGCGGTGCGGGAGAGGAGATCCTCGTATTCGCTGCGGCAGCGGTAGTGGTTGAGGTACTGGTGGGCCAGGCCCAAGTGGGGCAGATCGCCTTCTCCAAAGGCGGTGCCATCCACCGAGTACCAGAGGGCCGGCAGATCAAAACGCTGCGGCATCCGCTCCGGCTCCCCTGCTGGCACCACGTCGTAGCCAGCGGCAGCACCGGGATTGGGGTTGGCCTGCCAGCTGCGCAGCACCAGGCCGTCATCCGTCACCGACAGGCTGCGGTAGAGCCAGGCCTGCGGGTCTGGCACCAGTCCGCCGTGGGCGTCGATCACCACCGTGGGCACTGCGGCATTGCCACTGGCAAAACGGGGCGGCAGGGCCTGACGGCGCGGTTCGCGCCAGACGATCTCCACCGGGCCCGACGCCGGAGCCGCACTGGCGGTATCGGTGGGCAGGCGCCAGTTGAGTAGGTCGCCACGGGGCACCAGCTGCAGGCGGGGTAGGGAGAGCCTGTCTCCCTTGGCGATGGCCTCAAGCCGGTCGCCTTCTGAGGGCCAGCGGTGCTGGGGCGGCAGCTGCAGGATCAGGCAGCCGCCATCCCGCAGGGTGAGCAGGTCGGCCAAGAACAGGAACACCCCCAGGTCCGTGCCCTGGCCATCCACATCGGTGGCCACCCGGATCAGGGAATCAGGCAGCTCCTGCCAGGCCAGCCGCGACAGCATCCCCGCGTAGGTGCGCAGGGCATCACGGAAGAAGCCGGTGGGACGGGCCGCCTCCAGGCGCTTGAAGTAGCAGGTCTCGGGCTCCTCGATGCCGCGGGGCAGGTAGACCGGCCGGCGGCTGGTGCCGTCGGGGAGCTCCAGCAGGGTCCAGCAGTCGTAGACCAACTGGAGTCGGTCACGTAGGCCGCTGAGGGTTGGGTGTTCCAGCCAGGGGGGCTGAGCTGGGGGTTGAGCCTGCGGTGTGGTTGGGGAGGTGGGGCTGCTTGAGGTGACTGACCTGCGGCGGGTACTGGGCACTGGCTACTGGTGAGATCAGAGCCATTGCCAGAGGGAGCAATGAGCGGCGGGACGGTCCATGCAGGATCTGCATGGTTCCAGTCAGATCATCCGGGCAGGCGCAAGAATGTCGGACAGACCGTGGGGCATGGGTTCATATGCGGACCCGTATAAGAACCAGGCTGGATGAGCGATCTGCCTGAAAGTGGCTGGCACGCAGTGGGATTAGGGGTCAACTGGTAATGATTTCGGGATCTTATGCGTACCACGAAGGGCCGGAGCATCTCTTAGCGAGGGTCCGCCCATATAGCGTTCGGCAGCCAGCATGTTGCCTAGATGGCACCACGGAGAATACCTCCAGGATCGCTACCAGTAATTCTTCGATATAGAATGAGCGCCTGATTATCAGTCAATGAACAGATTATATCTGCGGCAATCCTATGGTTAGACTCCTTCCCCATATCTCGATCAGCTATCAAGCCATGAAACTGTAACGGAATGGCTCGCAGCTCTCCCCTTTTTAGATTCTTCAAAAAGAAGTAAAATAGTACTTTAATAATTCTCCTGTAACCAGCCTGCTGAAGGGCCAAGCTTGGCCTGTCAATTACGTATGTCCATACAAGTTCTTTGAGCATTTTGATTTGAAGAGGTATTCTACTGTCAAATACCACTCTTCTCTGGCCTTTGGTGTAATCCGGATTTAAGTTGATTCCTCGTCGAATCCAGTCAGATATCAAATGTGAAGCCGCTTTCTTAATATCAATCCGTTCTTCCTGAAGCCCGGAGTAGGAAGAACTCATGCGCAGGGGATCAAGTACCATTTTCAAGGCATCAAGATGCTTGTCCTCGAAAACAGCTGGGGAAGGACGCTTTCTCCAGCGACGATCAATATCTTCCTTTAATCGCAGAGCCTCAGGAGTTAAAACGCTAGCGAGGTCAGACCCCAGCTCATTCAATGGAATTAAGCCAGCACGATAGAAATCCTCGGTGTCATGAATAGCGAATGTAATATCATCTGCGAAGTCCATAATCTCGGCCTCCAAAGATTTGAATCTGTCTCCTGGCTCAAACAGCGCATGGGCAAAGGTAAACTCATCAGCTTCGGATTGAGAATAATATCCGTACTTTGAATTAGGAGGTCCACCACTCCGCGTCCTTGCCATTGGGTACTTAGTCACGGCAGCCAACGTGGCTCGAGTTAAGTTAAGCCCGCGATAGGAACTGCTGTGCGGTTCAATTTTTGTAAGAATGCGAAAAGTCTGAGCATTGCCTTCAAAGTGGCCTGAATCTTCAGTAAGAAGCTGAAGAGCTTCCTCAGCCACATGGCCAAATGGCGGATGTCCAAGATCATGAGCAAGTCCAGCAGCTTCGCATACCTCAGGATCCAGTCCGCCTAGATTTTCTAGGAGAGTAGGATCTGGATTTTCATCCAAAATCCGTTCAGCAATCCTCCTTGCTACCTGTGCGACTTTAAGCGAATGCGTTAGTCGATTATGGACTACCCAACCTTCGTCCGCAGAAACAACCTGAGTTACACCCTGCAGCCTACGGAAAGCCTCAGAATAAAGAATGCGATCTCTGTCGCGCTGAAATTCATTGCGCTGATCTATTCTTTCTGAGATTGGGTGCTGCCGATCGTGCCGAGAAGGGGCAGTCATGCAGGGAGGCTAATGACGTTTGCGGATTAGTCCAGATTCGACAATGACTTTGCCTTCGTCGGCTAATCGCCATATTGATCTGGCGAGCTCATGCATGTAGACAGATCTTGAGCTGCTGCTTGTACTTCTGAGCTTTGCAAGAATCTGCTCAAGAGTAATGGGAGAACTTTCGCTACCAAGCGAAGTCATGATCTCCTCGTCAAGCTGGGCTTTCGCGGGACGCTCAAGCGTTGCCATGGTTTAAGCGGTACCTTTGACTTGTCTTAGGTTAGGTTGGCTGGTGGTCTTTGTCAATGCTGATGGCAATTGTTATGTCGTATTGACTGGAAGGATGCGAGGCGGTTTTATAGACACTTGCCGCCGAACATTCAAATGCAGCGGACGGGACCACAGATGGTTGTCAACATTGGAGAATTCAGCCCGCCGCTGATTTAAAACGTTGGACATGCTGTCTGCTGAGGAGGAGGCTATGACCGAGGTCTTCATCAGACATGTGAAGCAGGGCGACTATCAACCGATCATCTCGGTAGTTGATGAATGGTGGGGTGGTCGGCATATGGCCGCAATGCTCCCCAAACTCTTCTTCGTCCACTTCAGCTTCACCAGCTTCACCGCCGTAGATGAAGGTCAGATCGTTGGGTTCCTCATCGGGTTCGTTTCGCAGACCTTTCCCGACCAGGCCTACATCCAATTCCTCGGCGTGCATCCCGCACGTCGTGGAGAGGGTTTGGGGCGCCTCCTCTATGAGCATTTCTTTGCCACGGCCGCCTCGCTTGGCTGTCGCACTGCTCTATGCGTGACAGCTCCGGTCAATCGCAACTCGATTGCCTTTCATCGTCGCATTGGCCTCTCTCTCCTTGAATTCGACTACAAGGTCGACGGCGTGCCCGTCGCTTTGGGCTATGACGGGGAGGGTGAAGACCGCGTGATCTTCATGAAGGACCTGGATACTCATGACACCGAACGGTGATGCCCAGCATGCAGATCTAACTGTACGCGGCTGAGACGCGTACAGTTCATCCGCCAAGCGTTATGCTGCATACTGAGGTCATGAAGCAAGTTCAAGCTAGACAAGCCGTCCTCTCGGATCTGCAGCTTCTCGCGCCGCTGCTGGATGCCTATCGTGTCTTTTATGGAAGCGATAGTGATGTTGAGGCAGCTAGGCGATTCCTGCTGGAGCGTTTCAAACATGGAGAATCAGTCCTCTTCATTGCGACGATCGAGGAGACTGCTGTGGGTTTTTGTCAACTCTATCCGAGCTTTTCCTCTGTTTCATTGGCACGAACCCTTATCCTCAATGACTTGTATGTAGTGGAGAGTTCTCGCAAGCAAGGCATTGCAACTATGCTCCTCAAGGCCGCGGCTGAGCTTGCAAAGGAGCTCGGAGCCATAAGACTCACGCTTTCAACTGCTATCAGCAACCAGGCCGCTCAAAATCTGTATGAGCAGGCTGGTTGGATTCGCGATCAAGACTTCTATGTTTATAGCCTGAAGATATCGGCATAACATCCCGCTAGACTTGTCCGCCTCCACGAAGGCCCGCTAGTCTTTTAAGATCTCTGCGGCAGGTGAGCAGGGCGTTAGTCCTCAAGAAAGAGATCATGATTACCTGTTATCTTCGATACATCATCGACCCGTTCAAGCTCAAAGAATTTGAGCATTACGGCAAGGTCTGGATTCCACTCGTCGAAAAATTTGGCGGCAAGCATCACGGATACTTCTTGCCCTCCGAGGGCGCAAACAATGTCGCGTTGGCAATGTTCACGTTTCCCAGCATGGCGCTCTATGAGGAGTACCGCATCAAGTCGCTCCAAGACCCTGAGTGTCTAGCTGCCTTCAAGTATGCTGAGGAAACGCGCTGCATTATTAGCTATGAGCGCAGCTTCTTCCGCCCAGTCTTTGAGGGCTAGCAGTTCATTCAAGCCGACGCCGCTTCGCGGCGCGGCTTAATTCAGGCGTTCACTCAACAGGGAAAGCAACCACCCGTACTGAGCATGCATCGACAATCTGAATCCACTGCTCACGGCTGACTCCTATTCGCCTCAGCATCTCACCCACGTCAACCCCTGAGGTAAGCAACCGCTGCCCCCGCGTATGGATCTCCCGCCACGTCGGCGGCACCTTCAGTAGGAAGCCGTTGTCCCGCAGAAAGTGTGTGATCTCCCCGTTCGCATAAGTGCGCCCGTAAGGCCGGAATGGGCCCCTTGAGGGGTCGTAGCGCCGCGCTGCTTTGATCAGGCCGATCATTGCCAGCTGCAGCAGGTCCTCCTTGGGATGAACGGTGCGGCGAGCGAAGTTGCCGGCGATCTTCTCCGCCAGGTCCCTGTGCTGCAGTGCCAGGGCATCGGCCGCGGCATGGGGCCGCACCGGCCGTTCTCGCCGGGGCCTGCGCCGAGGAGGCCGCTGACCCTGGAGTCTGGGCGGATGACGCGCTGAGGACTGGAGATTGATCTCCAGCTGCACTGCTCGGGCGTGGCACGCTGGCCTGCGGTAACGCTGTTGCTGCAGCATCCGCTCCACGCCAGCGGCATCACCCACCAGCACCACCGCGATCGGCAGAACCAGCTGCACAACGACCGGCGCCAGCACTCCAGAGGCTGGGATCTCGAGCACCGATGGCGCTGAATGTTCACGCACCGCGGACACCATCGACCAACTCATCGGCTCACCAGCAATGGCGTCACCACCGGCTGGATGCCCTGGGCCTTCCAGTAGCGGCCCTCCAGCCACAGGGCGCCGTGGCAGAAGGCATCCACCAGGTCTTTGCTGCCCTTGGGGAAGCGGATCGCCTCTTCCACCAGCGGCTGGGCCCGGTGGTGAAAACGGATCTGCCCTGCTTCCATCAGGGGGGCGACGGCATGGGCGCGGGTTTCCTTGCTGCCGCGAGCGGTGATCGGCAGCATCCCCGGCACCCGACGTCTGAGCGTCTGCAGCACAGCCGGGCCGTTGGCGGCGTCCTCGATCAGCACCGCATGGGGCCGTAGGCCCTGCTGCTCGAGGGCCTCCAGGCAGCCCAGCAGGAAGCGGATCACCTCCGGCAGGCCAAAGCGGTGCCGGGCCGCCCAGAGCACTTCCATCTCCAAGGCGGTGATTTGAGGCGGCCCCTCGGGTTCGCCTGTGCGCGGGTTGAGGGATCTCGGTGGTGGTGCCAGCAGGCCGGCCAGGCAGAAGCCGCAGTAGTCGCTCTCCGCCTCCCCCTTGAAGCTCAGGTCACAAGAGAGCGCCAGCAGGGCGTAGTGGCGCTCTCCCTGCGGGCGGGCCTCTGGAGGTCGGATCCAGTTGCGCAGGAAGATCGAGCCTGATGCCGGGCTGGGGCGCTGCTGGTACAGCGCCGCCCACCAGTAGGTACCCAGACGGGCTCGGATCTTGATCAGCTCCGGCAGCGGGAACCGCTCGGGGCACAGCGCCTCACCCTCCTGGCGCCAGTCGGGGATCAGGGTGCAGGTGGGCGGCAGCTTGGGCCGTTCTGCCGGGTCCTCGGCGATGGCCGGCAGATCCAGAACGGTCCAGTGCTGCGGCGCTTCACCCAGTTCCTGCTCCAGCAGCCAACCGATCACGTCCTGGTGGTCCCAGCGGGTCAGCACAACCACCTGGGCCGAGAGGTTCGGCTGCTCCCTGCCGTCTGGCCCCAGCACCGAGGCCGGCTCGGCCCGCGTCAGCCATACCGAGCGCAGCCAGTCGATCAGCTTCTGCCGCAGCGCCGGGGATGCGGCATCACCAGGGCCCTTGTAGGGGTCGTCGATGATTCCCAGGCTGTAGCCCTTGCCGGTGAACGGTCCATCCACCCCGGCGGCGATGCAGCCACCCCGCTGGCGGGTGAGCCAGTTGCCCACCGCCGCCGAGTCGCGGGCGAGCAGATGGCCAGTCACCCGGTAAAAGTGACGGGCCTCGCGGGAGTGGGCATAGGCCAGCTCGGCCGAATAGGAGGCGATCGCCGCGAAGAGCTGCGGGAAGCGCTGCAGGAAGTAGGCCGGGAACAGCTTGGACACCAGGAGGCTCTTCCCCAGCCGCGGCGGACAGGTCACGATCAGCCGGCTCAGCTGGCCATCGGCAACGGCCTGCAGCAGCTCAATCAGCACATCGGCCCAGCGGTGGAAGCCGTAGCGGGGGTAGGCCTCAGCGATGAAGCTGCGCAGGCTCTGGGGTTCCGTTGGCTCGGCAGCAGTAGCCGTGGGGAGGTGCAGCAGACCGCCGTCGCCCCAAGGGTCGAGCTCAGGCAACAGCAATCCGCCTTCTGCAGCGGCCGGTGACGTGAGCACTGGTGCTGGCATCGCAGTGGCGGCGGTGCTCGCCGTCATGCCCGTGGCTCCGGCGGCTTGATCGGTGCCCGCAGCAGGCCACCGATCTCAGCAATCACTCGGAAAGCGCCGACCGCTGCGTTGAACTGCTCGGCGTCCATCGCCCGGCGGGCGCAATCGTTCAGGGCAAAGATCTGCTCGGCCTGGTGACGGCGGCGGTCGGTGATCAGCTCCTCCACCATCCGCTGCCGCGCCTGGGCGAGGTAGCGGCTCACCGTTTTGATGTTGGTGATTCCCCAGTTCTGGGCAGCTTTTTCCCTGATTACGGCCAGCGGCAGCCGTTGCGCGATCCACAGCTGCGCCTCAGCGATGCGGGTCTCCACCTCCATGTGGGTGGCGCGGGGCTTGTGGGTTTTGCTGCGGCGGCCCCGTGGCGGGTTGCCCTTGCCCACCGGCCTGCTGGGGTCGGCGGCCGGCCAGATCGGGTTGCCGTCGTCGTCCTGCTGGGGCGGGGCAGCACGCAGCTCCTCCAGCGACTCAGCGACCGCGTCTGAGCAAGCGCCCGCTGTCGGTGGCTGCTCGGGGCTCATGCTCCACCTCCACTACTGGGCGGCAGATCAGGGAGCGCCGTCCCCTGGGGCGACTGCTGCAGGATCCAGCTCACGTAGGCAGCCCACTGCTGGGGAGTGAGCACAACCCGCCAGGTGCCTCCGCGGAAGCGGACCAAGGTCGCAGCGAACGGAGCACCGGCATGGACGGACTGCAGCCCGGCTTCCTCGGGCTTGGTACGAGCCGCGGCGGCGGTGTTGGCCCAGCTGGCCACCTGGATCACATGGCCAGGTACGCCATCGAGATCACCGGTATCCCCGCCAGCGCTGGTGGTCCGCCCTGCCCCCAGTCGGCGGCGCACCGTCATCCCCAGCAGCTCGCTCAGCAGCAGCGCCGCCTCTCGCTCCGCCGCATCCCCCTTGCGCTTCTGGGGATTGGCCATCGCTCAGCTCCGGCCCGGCTTGATCGTCCAGAACGCCTTGCCCTGCTTCTGGCTGGCCGTCCCGCTGGCGACCGCCAACCGCTGCGCCTGCTTCAGTGCCTGCTCCTGCTGTTGCAGTGGCTCGGGGTAGACGTAGCTGATCCGCCCGGCGGACCAGCAGAAGCTGCAGTCGTTGTGGGAGAAGTTCGCATCCAGCTCGCCGGCCTCCAGGGCGCCGCTGAGCTGCTCCAGCAGCGGTGTCAGTGCTGCCTCGATCGCCTTTTGCTCAGCTTTGAGGACGGTGATGCGATCCAGCAGCGCATCGAGATCACCGTCGCCAGCGGCTGGAGGAGTGGTGGAGCTGGCAGCCATGGGCGAGAACAAGAGAAGCGTCGTGCGGTGCAGGCAGCAGGGCCTGCCATGCAGGATAGCGGCTCGATAGTCCGAATAAGGTGATTCGGATAGCGCGTCACCACGGCCGAAAGCGACTCACGTAGCCCGCCCATGCCGCTGCCCACGCCGCTAGGCACTCCTCGCGGGAATACAGCGGCGAGAAGCGGGTCTCACCCGGCCGGGCCCAGATCGTCTGCCCGGCGTCGTACTCCACGCCCCAGGTCGCATCCAGCGCCATGTAGCCCCCCAGCTGCGCGCGGGTGCAGTAGCTGCCCGAGCCTGGGCGCGAGAGGGTCTTGAGGTCGGCGAGCACCCGCAGGCCGTTGGTGTGCTGGATGTAGCCGGTGTCGTAGGTGCCGGCCAGGTTGCGGATCAGGCAGCAGGTGGGCCGCTCGGAGGCGATCACCGTCACCTGCCGCCAGTGGGGGTGGGCAAGCAGCGGCTCGATCCAGTCCCGGTAGTTGCCAGAGCGCAGGCGCTCCAGCTGCCGGCTTGCTTGCTGGCGTTGTTGGGGCAGGGGATGAAAGCGGCTGTGCAGCAGGGCCTCTAACGCCAGGTGCACGGTGTGGCCTCGCGGCTCCCAGAGGTGGCGGGTGGCTTCGATGCGCGCCATCGCCCAGTCGCTCTTGCTGGAGCCGACCACACCGGTGACGGACACGGCGAACAGGTGATCCCCCAGCCAGTAGCGGTGCTCCGGGTCGGTGCGCCGCAGGCCTGGGATCGGAGTCAGCCAGTCGCTGGGGACAGCGGCAGCAGATCTGCTGGTTGGTGTGGGAGAACGCCTGATCACCAGAACCTCACGTGATACACCAAATTCGTTCGTTTCTTTGTATTCCCCTCTGGCGCAAGGGTTCTGAGCCGGTCTGGGCGCAGCGCATTCTTTCGATTCTTTGACATTCTTTGGCCCCCAGCAGGCCGCAGACCCCGCCACTGAAAGAAGGCAAAGAGTGGCCAAAGAAATGAACCCCTGAAATCCCTGAGAACGCTTGCGGCGCAGTGGAGGGGAAAGAAAGCGATGAATTCAGCCCCTATGGGATGAGCGTTGGCAGCAGCGGCGTTGCGTTGCTGAGGCTCCGGGATGGCAGAAAGAATCGAAAGCGTGTGGGGCAGATCGCACGCCGTGCAACCGGCCAGATCGGTTGCGCTGCAGTGGAGTGCAAAGAATGCAAAGAAGCACCCCCTACAGATCGAACTCACGCGCCAGCCACTCCGCGCCGGTATCGCTGAGGCCGTAGCGGAGGTAGTAGCTCTGGCCGCTGGTGCCCACCCGGGTGGTCGTCACCAGGCCGTCGAGCTTGCTGAGGAAACGGCCGAGCGCGTTGTAGGTGCTCAGCGCCTCTCCCTCCAATTCCCGTTTCAAGCGCGCCTCCGCCGGCGCCGCGTCGATCGCCTGCAGCAGCTCCAGCAAACCGATACCGGCCAGGCCGCTGGCATGCAGGGCCTGGAGATAGCGCAGAGCCTCCTTCTGCTTCTCGCTCGCCTTGCGCACCCGCTGGCCAGCGCGATCAAGATCGCTCTCCTGCTCCTGCTTTTCCTGCAGGTCGTCGTAAGTGCCCAGTCGGGCGAACGCTCCGCTGCTGCCGTCGATCGCCACCACCAGATCCGCCGGTGGTCCGGAGCGGGCCTCACGCACCAGGCGGCGCTGGGGGGAGTCCTTGATCAGCCGATTGCCCTTGGCCAGGTAGTGCAGGGTGAGGATCGTGTTGGCAGCCCCGGCGATGGCGTTGTGGCCCGAGAGGGCCTCAGTGCCGGTGGTGTCGTTGGCCTTGTTGCAGTGGTGGATCAGCAGCAGCGTGCCGCCGGCATCGGTGATCTGGTGCTTGAGGTCGTAGATCAGAGACCCCATCTCCGGGTCGTTTTCGCCAAAGCAGCAGCTGCGCGTGATCGAGCGCAGCGAGTCGAGGATCACCACTGCCCCAGGGTGGGCGGCCAGACAGGCCAACAAGGCATCGAGGTTGGCCTCGGTGGCCCGGAACCGGCGTGACCAGAGCAGCAACGGGTGATCCCAGATCCCCAGCTGCTGCAGCATCTGGGCGGTGTCGCCGTCCCCCTGGTCATCGGTCACCAGGATCACCGGCCGCGGTTCCTCCGGCCCCCCGAAGCCGAGAAAGTCCTCGGCGCAGAGCAGGCAGCGGGCCAGGGCATGCACCAGCCGCGTCTTGCCCACCTTGGCCCGGCCGCCCACGATCGAGAGGTCGCGGCGGGGGATGCAGCCGGGGATCTCCCACGCCACAACCGGTTGCGGCATCGCCAGGCGCTCGGCCTGATCAAGACCGCGGAAGCGGTTGCCGGTTCGCAGGTCGTGGGCCTCGAGAATCAGCTGGCCGATCTCCTGCAGCCGCAGGGCGGTCTTGAGCTGGAGGGCTGAATGGGCCTCGCGCACGCGGGCGGAGCGGCGCAGGCTGTTGCGCTCTCGACCTACCAGGGAGCGGATGCAGTGTTCCAAGGCGTTGAGGCGGCGGTTGATCGGTAGGTGCACCTTTCCCCAGCGCACCCGGGTGTCGGGCCGAGGCGAGAAGCGCTGCGGACCAGCTCCAGACCCAGCTCCCTTGGCGCCCCTGGCATTGCTGCTGCTGGAGTGGTCGCTGCTCTTGCCACCGGGATGGCGCCCGCCCGTGTCGCCCTGGTTTCGGCGGCTGCCTGTGGCCTGCGCCCCGGGAGGCCTGGGGGTGTGGGCCGGCTCCGGCGGCAGCCAGCCGTGCTGACGAGCGTGGAACCAGAAGGTGGCGGCGCTGATCTGCTCGCCGCCCGAGCTGGCCACCTGGCGGATGTCCCAGCCGCAGCTGGCCGATGGGCTGTGGGCCTCCATCAGGGCGATCGCCAGCTCCCGGTCGTGGCCGACCTGCTCGCAGGCCTGGATCAGTCCCCAGAGAAGGTTGCGGTAGTCGGCGTAGGTGTTGCTGCCGGCCACGCGCCTGGGGATGGCAGCCAGGGCGGTGCGGATCTGCTCCAGCGGCCGTGGCGGCCCGAAGTCCTCGTCGCCCAGCTCGGGCAGTGGAATCCCAGTGCCTGGGCCGTCGTTGGGCTGCTGCAGGGGAATCGCTGGTTGCGGTGCGGTGCCGGCAGCTGGTGCGGCGAACTCATCGGGCAGCAGCGCCAGGGCGAGGTCCTCCGTCACGTAGCGCTGGCCGCTCACGTGCACCAGCTCCACCAGAGCGGTGGGCTCACCGGCGGCATCCACGTACCAGCAGCCCGGCAGCCGCATCACCCGCGAGGCGTCCTTGCAGTGGGGATCGCCGCCGGCATAGGCGATCAGCTCGGCCTGCAGTGGCGCCCACTCCAGCGGCGGGATGGGCTGCTCCAGCAGCCAGTAGCAGTGGGCCGACTTGCCGCCGCTGAGCACGATCAGCGAGGGCTCCGGCAAGCCCAGCTGCCGCCAGGCGTTCAGCTGCCAGTCGATCGGCCGGTCGTCCCACTCCACGAAGAACGCCCGGCAGGCCGTGATCTCGCTCTTGCGGTCACCGCCGTCATTGATCACCAGGTAGATGCCGCGGCCTTCCCGCTGCCACTGCTCCGCTACCGCCAAATCGAAGGGCCCTTTGCGGGCACCGATCACCGCCTTGGCGGGGTTGGCGCGGTGGGGGAAGGCGCGCAGCCGGGCGCTGGCAAGGTCCTTGCCCAGCAGGGAGAGGAACTGCTGGGCGGCGCCGTGGTCGATGCAGACCTGTGTGGGTGCAGCGTGTTCAGCGCTGGCCATGGAGCCCCTGGCGCTGGCGGGGCTTGCTGGCGAGCTGCTCGCGTTCCATCGCCTCGGCCACGATCAGGCGGATCACGGAGGAACGGGACAGCAGACCGCCGCGGGTGCGCCGGTCCAGCCAGGCCTGCTGCTCGGGGGTGAACTGCACCGAGAGCGGGGTCATCAGCGGAGCCATGGGGGACTTCGATGGACCGAACCAGCCTATCGACACTGACTCAGGCTCGCTAGGCTGAACCGATGAGCTGAGTGGCAATGGACGCTGGAGCAGCAGCGCAGAAGGCGCTGGCCAAGGTCGAGAAGCTGGTGGCGATGAGCGCCTCGCCCCATCTGGAGGAGGCGCGCACCAGCGCCTTCCTGGCCTGTCGCCTGATTCGCGAGCACGGGCTCCAGATCGCCACCCATCGCCCTTCGCTCGCCAAACCACCTGTGGCGACGGGCGTGGAGCAGGGGCAAGGCCCGGCGGGCTTTCGCCGCATCCGCGTGCGCCATCCCGGCCGCTGCCTGTGCTGCGGCAACCCGATTGCACCGGGGGAGTGGGCGCTCTGGTGCCGTGGCAATGGCTTGCGTCACCTGCTCTGCTCCCCCTGAGCCGCTGTTGCGCCGCCGAGATCCAGCAGGCCTTGCTGGCGCTGCTGGCAGGGGAGGCCTTCCTGGCGGATCGGCCCTGGAGTGAGATCTGGTGGGGGCGAATTCGACTGGATCTGGCCAGCGGCTGGCAGCTGGAGATCGCGATCGATCGCGACCAGCTCGGCGCCCTGCATTGGGCGCAGGCACCCGACGGCCGTGATTGGGTCTACGGCTGTCAGCGCGACGACTGGACCCTGGGACCCGACAGCCGCATCGTGGAGCCGGTGGCGCTGTTGGAGCCGGAGCAACGCCAACACCTGGAGCGGCGGCTGCAGGAGGCCATCTGCTGGCCAGCGCCGCTGCTCCCTCCCGATCAAGCCGTTTCCTCTGGCCTGGTGGAGCCTGATGTTCGGCGCGGCAAGGGCCGGCACTGGCGGCAGCGGGCCAGGGCCAATGGCCGTTGGCATCACGGTGCTGTCAATTCCAATCGGCAGCAGAAGCCTTAGCCTTTCGCTAATGGCCAGATCCCAGTCCTGATGTCCTCTGAGTACCGGTACATCGAGGCCAAACAGCTCGAAGCCGGTCAGCAGTTCGGCCGGATGCTGAGGCGCTGGCGGGAGCTGAACAACTGGACCCAGTACACGGCCTACAAATGGGCCAAGGAGGCCGGCTTTGAAGTGATGGCCCCGAGCACCCTGAGCGTGTTCGAGAACGGCAAGGCGCCCAAGCCACGCCCGGAGAGCTTCTTTGCCCTCGCCGAGGTGAATCGCCGCCTGGCCGCCAGGGATTTCAGTGGCGTGCGCACCCGCGCCCTCAAGGACCTGATCAGCCAGGCCAAGCCCCTGGTGGATGACGAGGGGCGGGTGTGGGGCCCAGCGGAGTTCTGGAGCTGCCACCTGGGCCTGCTGCCGGTGCCGGCCGCCTACCAGGCGCCTGCGGTGCCGACCCAGCCTGAGGTCGATGCCGCAGAAGCAGCGAAGCTGAGCGAGCAGTGGCGCGGCCAGCTGGTGCAGACCGCCAAGCAGCACGGCATCGGCGTGATGGAGGCCCTGAGTTCCGCCGCCAAGGCGGCGCCAGCCAAGCAGCGGCAGGCCTTTCAGGCGATGCTGGCCGGCTTTGAGCCCTACTCCGCCGAGCAGCTGCAGGGCATGTGGGACGGAGAGGCGTGGCTGCCGCAGCGCTGGCTGGAGGAATGGTCCACCAAGTCGAGCGCCAGCTGAGGCAAGCATGAACAGGCTCGGAGTACGCCATGTCTTGCGTTGTGCAAGATACAGATTCGGATTAGCGAGCCGCTAATATTTTGGACAAGCGGGCGCCGGTCCCGCAGTGCCTTCGATGACCACCACCCCTTGCGGGCGGATGGAGCCGACGCCAGGTCCCACCTCCGCCTTTGATCTCAACCAGGCCCTGTTGCAGAGCCGCGAGCAGGCCCGCGCCCAGTGGGCCGAGGGCCTGGCCCAGTTCCAGTCCCAGATGGCCGCCATCGCCGAGACCTCCATGCAGGAGGTCGTTCAGGCGGCGGCGCCTGCCTTTGCCCTGGGCTTCTCGTTCAGCGCTCAGAAGCTGATCAGCGAGGAGCACGAAGTGCTGCGGGTGACCCTGCGGCACCGCGGCGGCGCCGAGGAGTTCAGCGAAGCCCAGGCACCGCAGGAGGGCAGTGCGGCCTGGCATGCGCTCACCGCCTCCCTGCTGGCGGGCCTGCTGGGCATTCCCGTGGGCATACTGCCTCGGACTATCGAGCCGAAACAGCCTCGGCCGTTGGATTCGGGCTCCGCAGGCGTGACCTCTGCCGCCACCGGCGTTGCGGCCGCCGCCCCCGCTGCTGACGACCCTGAAGCAGCAGAGGACGAGTGGGACACCGGGACCCCGGATGGCCCCGAAGCCAGCGACTCCGGCCTGGAGCCGTTATCGGCAGAGGAGATCGCCACCCTGCACCAGTTCCTGGGGGCGATGCCTCAGGCGGCGCGCAAGCGCTTCACGATCGAGTTCCGCCATCACTTCCAGGTGCCCAGGGAGGTGCGCACGATCAAGGACCGCATCACCCAGCGGCGCCACAAGGACTTCATCGACGTGTTCGAGCGCGAGCTGGCGGGGGGAACGCCATGAGCGTCTGCCGCCGCGCCTACGCCAGGCCCCAGCCGCGCTCACAGCACGGCCGCCACTACCTGTGCGTCTGCGTGCACAGCGATGTCTACCGGCAGGTGCGGCAGCTGTCCGCTGAGCACCAGCTGAGCCTCTCCGGCGCCGCCCATCACCTGCTGCGGCTGGGCGCCGGTCTGGAGCCCCTGCTGCCCCTGACCTCTTCCCCGTCCACTCTTTCGAGCAAGTCCCATGGCGATTGAAATCAACGACGGCAACCGCATCGCGGCGCCGGTGATCCGTCAGCAGCGCCTCGGTGAGGTGGCCTATCTGGCGATCGTGCGGCCCGAGCAGCGCGACCGGTTGCGCAAGAACCTCAGCAGCGGCGCGATGGAGCCGATCCCCAACGGCACCGACCGCCAGGGTCGGCCCAAGGTCAAGCAGGAGATGGTGGTGCATGCGATCGCCATGCCGGGCACGACGATGGAGGCCCGCATCGGCGATGAGGGCGGCGTTCCAGCACCGGGAGACCGGGTGCGCTTGATCCTCAAGGCCAAGGGTTTCGGCGAGTGGATCGAGGCACGGCGCCAGCACCGCCACGGCCGGCTGAATGTGGGGGATGTGCTGGTGCTGGAGACCCGCTGGGCGCAGCAGTACGACCAGGACGGCAACCCCAAGGGCCCCAAGATCGAAGACCAGGCCGCCGCCGATGCGGTGCCGCGCAACGTCACGATCGGCTTCTACGGGCCGTTGAGAATCCTCGAGGGCACCGATGCTGCCTGGATCGAGGCGGCGGAGCAGGCCTACAGGGCCGATGAAGCTGCTGCCCGCCAGCAGCGGGCGATCCCGCTGGCGGATGGGGAGGACTACGGCGATGAGTTTGCCGATGAGGAGGTGCCGTTCTGATGGCCCACCCCCAACACCCCGGCCGCATGCCGCGGCCTCTGGCCCAGCCCCAGTTGCCGGCCTTCTGCCGCACGCGCCGGCCCATCACCACCACCGTGCGACTGGGCGACCTACGGCAGCTGCAATGGCTGCTGTGGCTGGTGCTGGCCCTTCAGCTGAGCACGGTGCTGCTGGTCCTCGCGGGCCCGGTGCCGGCTCCCCTGGCCGCGGCCCCGCGGCAATTCAGCTCTGCAGTGTTCGCGTCGCGGCATGACGCCCCTGTCCTCTCATCTCCCCAGCCATGAGCAACACGTCAGCTCTGGTGCCCTACCTGTTCGAGGGGCACCGCATCCGGGTGAGCACCGATCAACACGGCGAGGCCTGGATCGTCGTCGCCGATGCCTGCGCCGCGCTGGCGGAGAGCCCGATGGTCTGGGCCATGGCGAACCGACGCGATGAGGAGGACTGCCTCCATTCAGAGGAGGGTCCCGGTGTAGGTGGTTTCACCCTGGCGCTGATCAACGAAGCCACGCTGCTACGCAGGCTGCTGAACAGCGACAACCCCAGCGCACCGCGGATGCGGCGCTGGCTCACCCACGAGCTGCTGCCCGCCCTGCAGCGCCGGCAAGAGGGCAACAGGGAGCTGCCGCGACGCAGCATCGAGGCGATCCGCAGGCAGACCGCAGCCGAGGCACTGCGCGGAGCCGACGAGATCATCCACCTCACCGGCGTATCCCATGCCGAGGCCCTACTCAGCGTCCTGGAGGAGATCCAGACCAACAGCAGTCCCGCCGCCGCTGACGTGAAGCAAAGCGTCTCGCAGCGCGCAGGGGTGGCCTGGCTGACGGCTGATCAGTTAGCTGACCGACTGGATGGCACGCTCCGCCACACCTACCAGCGGCTCGCTGCCGCCGGATTGCAGCAGCGCAACGAGGACGACGACTGGCAGCTCACAGAAGCCGGTCGCGACTGGGGCGTCGCCCTGCCGCTCTGCAGTCAGGGAGAGCGCCGCCAGCAGATCCTCTGGGATCCGGCCGTGGTGGCGTTACTGGAGAGTGAAAGATGAGCAGCACCCAAGGCGCCAGCCGGCAACGGGCCTGGATCACCACCGCAGAGGTGTGTGAATGGCTGGGTATCAGCCGCGAGACACTCCGTCAGCTGCGGCTGCGGGGTGTTCTGCAACCCGGCAAACACTTCCGCCGCTGGGGCTGCACCAAAGGCAAAGGCCCCCTGCAGTGGCATCTGGAGAACGTGGAAGCCACGATCACCGGCTGGAGCCGGCGCCACCTGAGGCAATAACCGCGCCCTGAACCATGAGATCAGAGTCGGTGCCTGAACCCGATCACGTCCTCTGTTCCGCATCAGCGGGGTCGGAGTCCGTGATCGGGTTTGGTGTTTGGGCCCGGCTCCTACGGGCGCGCTGACACCCAGCTCCAGCGCCGGCCCCTGCTCACAATTTGCTCACCTCTGGGCTCCAAGCCTCCCCTGAGGGCTCCCCCAGGCCGATGCCGAAGTGAGCATCAATCCCATGGCCAAGCTCCCGTGGAGCGGTTTCGCCTGAGGCAAATACCCAGTCAGGGCCTGATGGGGGAGAGCACAGGAGACGTGAGCACCAGGCGATTTGCTCACCTAGTTGCTCACATGGCCCTTGGCCTATCAGTGAAAAGTCAGTCGGGGCGACAGGATTCGAACCTGCGACCTAGTGCTCCCAAAGCACCCGCGCTACCAAGCTGCGCCACGCCCCGTTGCTCCCCACCTTACGCCGTGGTGGCCCGCCACGCCTGATGTGGCCTGAGATTAGGCACCGCATGGCTTCTGGCCATTGGGATGGCCCTGGCTGCACACTTGTCGCAGCTTGTCGCCTTTTGTCCCGATTAGGCTCCCCTCAGCTCTCACTCAGCTCTCACAGCTCTCAGTGCTCATGGCATCCCAGCAGCAGGAAGCGGCCTCCGCTCTGTGGGTGCGGGGGTTGCGGGCCAACCTCCTCTCGTCCGTGGGTCGGGCCTGGAGCGTCAGCCCCATGAGGGGCAAGGCGAAGCTGTTCGTCCGCTTCGCTGATGGGAGCCGCCGCTCCGTAGTGCTGCCGTATGCGTGGGTTCCGGCCCAGGCTCGGGAGATCCAGGCGGCTGTAGAGCGGATCGTGGAGCAGGTTGCAGCAGGGTCTTCGCTGGTCGAGGCCGCTGCTCCCTTCACCGGCACCCAGAGGGCGGCTCCCGCCCCCCCAGCAGGGACCCCAGACCTCATGGGGCTTTGGTCCCGCTTCGGCGAAGACAAAGTCCGCAGCGGGCGAATCAAACCCACTACATGGGCCAAGGATTACAGGCAAACCGAGAAGCGGTTGTCACAGGTGGTCGAAGGGTCGACCAACGCCAAAGAACTGCTTTGCACGCTTGGGGAGAAGTGGCCTGCAGGCGCCCGCCGCCGCCAGATCGCAGTCCAGCACGTTGCGGCAATGCTCCGCTGGGCCTGTGACGAGGATCTCTTGCCGCCCGACCGTTGGACACCACCTAGCAGCCTGCGCCGGTTCGTCGGAGAAGCCCTGTCGAGCAAAGAAGTGGCAGTGCCGCTCTCGGATGAGCAGATTCTGGGTCTACTTGAGGCGCTTCCCATTGATGCGGCTGGCCAGCGGTGGAGCTACGCACTGCGGCTGATCGCTGCCTACGGGCTACGGCCAGTAGAGCTGCTCCATCTGCGGCCTCGGCCTGATGGGCAGTTGTGGTGTGACTACCAGAAGCGCAGTGGGGGAGGGGTCACCAAGCCCCGGCCGCTCAGGGCTCTCCATCCAGAGTGGGAGCAGGAGTGGTCCTTGCGCGACCGGTTGGAGTCAGGTGAGGCACTGCCGCCTTTTGGAGGAGGTGTGGCAGAAGCAGCTAGGCGCTACCTCGTGCGCCAGGAGTCTTGGCAGCTCCTTGCGCGCATGGGTTGCACTGTCTATGGATTCCGGCACGGCTATGCACTAAGGGCGCACCAAAGCTATGGATTAAGCCCGAGGATTGCTGCTGCATTAATGGGGCACTCTGTCAATACACATCAATCGGTCTATGGCACTTGGAGTGATCAAGAGACTATCGATGCTGCAATCAATAGGGGTCTCAATTACCGACGGTTGACAGATTGAGACAAGCCCGTGTAGATTCAAAATACGCCAGACGTCCTTCCTGGCGGACGCATCAGCACCCCCTCGGCAGGGACCTGGTGTAAGGCAATCGCCTATTGGCTCTGCGTGAGGCAGAGTGCCGCAGCCGAAGCGGCGCAACACCGCTAACTCCAGAAGGCTGTCAATCTCTACATGCTGATCTCATGACTACCGCAGTACATGCGGGGCCTTGGGTAAGTGCAGAGAAGGCCGCTGTTGAAGTTGGCATCTCACGCGCTTCGCTCTACAGGCTTCGCCAAATGGGAAGGCTAAAGGCTGGTGTCCATTTCATAAAGACGACGCCGGGGAGGACAGGTCGTGTCCTGTGGGCACCGCAGCAGATAAGAGAGGCACAAGCACGCTGGACAAGCGTAGATGTGGGTACGAAGAGCCGACGGGCTGCCTAAGAGACTGCTGAAAACCCCGTCAAGGACAATTCAGCCCGGGAACAGCTGACCTCGAGCTCAGTGTTCACGGGCGCTGCGCCCAAAGGTCAAGCTCAAGGCATGACGGCCTAGGGGCTTTTTCAGCAAACTCTTAAGAGTGACACGGGGCCTGCCAAGATCAGATAGCAAGTCACCTAATGGATTGCCAAATATTACAATGTATGGCTAAGCAGGCATAGGTGAGGTGGTCTGGCTTTTCTGGACAGCCCCCATCGTTCACCTCTGAGGCAGGCCGCTGCCCCTGAATGGGGCTCCCATCGATGAGCAAGCGCCGTACACACAGCCCCGAGGGGCACAAGTCTCAATCCTTAGGTCAGTCGTTTTTGGATTATTCCAGACTCTTCCTAACTATCCTTTACTCGAGTCGCCGTAAGTTTATTCTGACAGGCGGGATTTTCAGGGGACACCGGCATGTCGTTGGCTACACATGGGCACCTCGAAAAATTGCCTCCACCAAGACGGAGCCCTCAAGCCTGGCCTGACGGGGAAATGAGTCTCAATTGCCGGATCCCGCAGATTCCGAATTTTTCGAGGTGCCCTTTCGAAATAGCGGTCCAAGAATAGCTTGAGATTCTATACTTGGCATTGACACAACATTGCATCTTGCGTGTATCTGGCCAAGTTAATAGCATTTCAATGCTTGCCCGGGGAGCGCGAAGACAGTCGGCTATTATCATTAAGATCATGTGCGCCCCCTTCGCAATGGCCTGGGATCCCGAAGCCTTAACACAGCACTGTCAAGAGATCACTTCGCAGAGCTGTGATCGTGATCCACGCGTGTTCGCCTGGGGACTTTTCGCTTGGGGGGACGCACCTCCCGCAATAGGTGGGGGCGTAGGCGCTTTTCAGTGGTTCAACAGCCTAGAAGATGTACTTGAGTTCGTAACCGATCTCAGCCCAGCAGGATACATGACATTTGAGGAAGAAGATTGGCTACAACTTCGCGACACACTCCGTAAGATTGCCAAAGAATTTCAATCTAGTCCACGGCAAAGTATTACCGACTTCAATTCCCAGCTGAAATCATTGCTACAAATTGACTGGATAGGCAGTTTCGAAGAGCTATTGTCCGGAGATGAGGACTTTGCGCGAAAAGTGAGAGTGAGTTTTCGCGAGGATTGGATAGATCAGCCAAGCCCGACAGGCAGCAGCAGAGGCATTGACAGCAGCGAAACTAACGAATTCATTGAGTTCTTGGATCAGTATGGTATTTGATACTCGTTCGCTCTTGGAGAAGAGTCATATGAGCACCTCGATAAATAGCCTCTACCAAGACGAAACACTCAATTTTGGCCTGAAGGTGCAATGAGTCTCAATTGGCGGATCCCGTAGATCCCGAAGTTTTCGAGGTGGCCTTGGATTCTTTCCCGTTGGAATGAGTTTGGATAAGCATTGTCATTTCGCGCTAACGATCGGTTGCTACATTAGCTATGGACTGAATCTGCTAGTATCCGCCTCAGTATGGGCATCTGTGGAGGCAGGGTGAACGATCAGGACTGCGATCAGTGCGCTTATTGGTATAAGCATATCCCGTCTAATGAATTTATCGGCACGATTGATCGTCAATGGGGGCGTTGTAGACGTTTCCCTCCCATAGCAAGAAAAGCTCAAGCCATAACTTGATTACCCATAAGCCTCCGCAAGCCTGAGATCCCGCTCCGTGCAAGGCATGCAGCAGCAGACTGCATTGGCGATGCGCTCGGTCATCTCAGCCATGGCAAAGCGCCGATTGAAGCGGAAGCAGA